>JAVROG010000371.1:0-6243 GCA_032162865.1 Mycobacterium sp.
CAGCTCCAAAGCGGCCGCGACGGCGTCGGAGGCACGGGCGAACGCCGCCACAAAGCTGTCACCCTCGCCTTGCTCGACCGGCCGCACCCCGTCATGTGCGGCCACAATCTCGTTGACTACCTGATTCAGCCGAGCGAGCGCGGTCGTCATCTCCGCAGGCTGGGTCTCCCACAACCGCGTGGAGCCTTCTACGTCAGCCAGCAGCAACGACACAATGCCCGTCGGCAACAGTCCGCTCACGCCAACTTCGCTTCCAATCCACCGATCGATCTCGCTCATGCTAGCCAGCATGCGACGCGCGCAGACGACAAAACATCGGCCTTAAGGCGGAGATTGCCGATGCGTGCAGGCGGCGCTGGTTCTCATGCCAAACGCTTACCAGCAGATCGGCGCTCGCCTTTGCCAACTGTGTCACCATGGAGTATGAGTGCACGCAACGTCGTTCGCGTCCTCGGTTTTGCGCTGGCCCTGACGTGGGCGCTGGTCGGCGGGCTCATCAACGCTGGTCACGCATCTGCCGGCGCCTGCCCCAACGTCGAGGTGGTGTTCGCCCGCGGCACCAACGAGCCTCCCGGCGTGGGCGGCGTCGGACAGGCCTTCATCGATTCGCTCAGATCGCAGGTTCGTGGGCAGTCCGTCGGTGTCTACGCGGTGAACTATCCCGCCACCGACGCCTTCGGTAGCAGTTCCGCGGCTGGGGCCGGCGATACGCGTGCTCATGTCCAATCCACTGCTGCGAACTGCCCCAACACCAGAATGGTGCTTGGTGGATATTCGCAGGGCGCGGGAGTGATAGACATGGCCACCAACGACCTGGCGCCGGTGGTCGATCATGTCGCCGCGGTCGCCGTTTTCGGCAATCCGCAAAGCGCATTCGCGAGGAGTCTGGGGCGCGGCCAACTCCCGACAATCAGCCCGCTCTACGGTCCCAAGACGATCAACCTGTGCGTTCCCGACGACCCCATCTGCTCCGAAGGCAGGAACGGGAGGGCACACGTTGCGTACGTTCAGTCCGGAATGACCAACCAGGCCGCCGCGTATGCAGCAGGTCGGCTCTAGTTTTCTTTATTCTTCCGATCCGGACTACGACGAAACATCGCCCACGGTGGCCAATGCAGAATCGTAAGGACAAGCGATGTCCGTTTCGAGGCGGTCCGCGACCTTGTCGGCGACACCGTGGAATGGATGGCGTTGGCCACACGCAATGGGTTCCTTCTGGAGCCTCGCTGCCGGGTGTGCCGCAACGACCAACTACGTACGAGGCGAAATGATGTCGTAGCCGCGTAGCCACCTCGGCGTGCCCAGCGGGTCATCCAATCCAAAGCCACCGCACCGGAACATCGACTTCCGCACAAAGTCACCGACCCGGCCAGGCGACTTCGGCCGGTTTGGGAGCAAAGCGGGTTGGGAACCTCGAGCGGTATACGGTCAGTATGCGACGACAATCACCGCGGTGAGTGGCCGGAAAGTGGCGCGGACCGGCCGTCGCGGGGTTTGTTGCGGCCGTCGAAGGAGATCGCTCCCCCGGACGGCATGAGAACAATGCCGGTAGTTGACCGCCGAGACTTATCGCTGGTCCCGCTATCGAGCCACCGGAAGGACGCGTCGTGCTGCAGGGAATCGCCCGACTCGCCATCGCCGCGCCAAAGCGCATCATCGGCATCGCCGTCCTAGTCATGATCGGCACCGCCATTTTCGGCATCCCCGTCACCAAGAGCCTGTCCGCGGGCGGCATGCAGAACCCCGCTTCGGAGTCATCGCAGGCGGCGGCGCTGCTCTCGGAGAAATTCAACCAGGGCGACATGGACATGCTGGTCACCGTCCAATCCGACAGCGGCGTACAGAGCGCCGCGGCCCGGGCGGCCGGCATGGACATCGTGCAGCGACTACAGGCCTCCCCGAACGTCGGCCAAGTGGTGTCCGCGTGGACCTCTCCGCCGTCGGCGACACCATCCCTTATCAGCAAGGACGGCAAGACCGGGCTCATCGTGGCGGGCATCTCGGGCGGGGACACCGACGCCCAGAAGCACGCCAAGAAGCTAGCCCGCGAACTGGTCTACGACCGCGACGGTGTCACCGTCCGCGCCGGCGGCGTCGCGATGGTCTATGCGCAGGTCAATGCCCAGACCGAAAAAGACCTGCTGCTGATGGAATCGATCGCCATACCGCTGAGCTTCCTGGTGCTGGTCTGGGTATTCGGCGGCCTGGTCGCGGCGGCTCTGCCGATGACTGTCGGGGGCTTCGCGATCCTCGGCTCGATGGCGGTGCTGCACACCATTTCGCTGTTCACCCACGTCTCGATCTTCGCGCTCAATCTGACGGTCGCGATGGGTCTGGCGCTGGCCATCGACTACACGTTGCTGATTCTGAGCCGGTTCCGCGACGAACTTGCCGAGGGCGCCGACCGGGACCAGGCCTTGATCCGCACCATGGCCACGGCGGGCCGCACAGTGCTGTTTTCGGCGATGACGGTTGCGCTGTCGATGGTCACGATGGTGCTATTCCCGCAGTACTTTTTGAAGTCGTTCGCATACTCCGGGGTTGCCGTGGTCGCGTTCGCCGCGACGGCGGCCGTGGTCCTGACGCCGGCCGCAATCGCGTTGCTCGGAGCTCGCCTGGACTCGCTGGACATGCGTCGGCTGCTACGCCGGCTACTGGGCCGGTCCCAGCTGCAGCCGAAGCCCGTCGAGCAGACGTTCTGGTACCGCTCAACGAAATTCGTCATGCGCTGGGCGGTGCCGATCGGCGTCGCGATCGTCGCGTTGCTGCTAATGCTCGGCTCACCGTTCCTGAGCGTGAAGTGGGGCTTTCCCGACGATCGGGTCCTGCCCAAGTGGGAATCGGCACGCCAGGTCGGCGATCAACTGCGCACAGACTTCGCCGTGGACTCGGCGACCAACGTCACCGTGGTGATCCCGGACGCGACCTCGGTCAGACCCGACGAGCTCACCCGGTATGCCGCCGCCCTATCGCAGGTTCCCGATGTGTCGTCGGTGTCCGCGCCCGGAGCGACGTTCATCCGCGGCGCGCCCGCGGGGCCGCCGTCGGCGCCGACCGGAATCAAGGACGGCAGCGCGTTCTTCACCGTCGGCAGCACAGCTCCGCTGTTCTCCGACGCGTCGGCCGCCCAGCTGGACCGGCTGCACGCCGTCCCAACGCCGGCCGATAAACGGGTGCAACTGGCCGGCGTTGCGCAGATTAGCCGCGACAGCGTGCACGCCATCACCGTGCGGCTGCCCATCGTGCTTGGCATCATCGCCGTCATCACATTCGTGCTCCTGTTCATGCTGACCGGCAGCGTGGTGCTGCCCCTGAAGGCCGTGGTGCTCAACGTCTTGTCATTGAGCGCCGCATTCGGTGCACTGGTGTGGGTCTTTCAGGACGGACATCTCGGCGGCCTCGGCTCGTCGGTGTCCGGCACGCTCGAAGTCAATCTGCCGGTGTTACTGTTCTGCGTCGCATTCGGGCTGTCGATGGACTACGAGGTGTTCTTGGTCTCGCGGATCCGGGAATACTGGCTCGAATCGGCCCGTACGCCGGCCGACAACGACGAGAGCGTCGCGCTGGGCCTCGCCCACACCGGCCGGGTGATCACCGCGGCGGCCCTACTGATGTCGATTTCGTTCGCCGCCTTGATGGCCGCGCAGGTGTCGTTCATGCGGATGTTCGGGCTCGGGCTGACGGTGGCGGTGCTGGTGGATGCGACGCTGGTGCGGGTGGTGCTGGTGCCGGCGTTCATGCATGTCCTCAGCCGCGCCAACTGGTGGGCACCGAAACCGCTTGCCCGCCTGCACGATCGGTTCGGTTTCAGCGAGACCGCGGGCCATGGCGGTCAGGAGGCACAGACTGCCGCCCAAGCAGGTCAACGTGACGATTCAAGCTCTAGCGAATCGCATGGCGTCCGGGGCTGACTCGGTCGCCACCGATCGGCGCTCCGGTCGCTGGAGAGGTATCTAAGCAAGACCACCGTTGGCTGGATCGCAATCGGGTTCGGTGTGTTCACAGCGATGACCCCGGCGTTCGGCACTATTTCGACGCCGTGCTTTCGCGTTCGTCGATGACGAAGAGGATGAGCGTGACGGCCAGCACCCCGGCGGGCACCCAGATCGCATGCAACCCCCACACACGGGTGGTGAATGCGCCGGCGATCGCGCCGGCGGCAAACGCTCCGATCACGCAGGCGTAAACCATGAACGCTCTGCGGGAACTGCTGTTCTTCTCCACGAAGAAGTCGTATCCGGCTTCAACCAGCCGCATCAGATTGCCGGTGGTGGCGAGCGGCATGTATGCGAGGTCACCGATGCTGCGAAACAAGCCAATCTGGATGCCGGCTAACAAGGAGATCGGCACCACACCCACACTGTGGGGCAGCGATGCGGGCAGGAATCCGAACCCGGCCAGGACGGCCGCTTGGCTCGCCATAGTCCATCGCAGCGGCTGCGCCACCACTTTGTCGACTCGACCGGACTTGATATGTGACGACAACACGACGCCGGCGATGAAGGCGAACATAGGCCACAATCGTGACAGCGAATCGCCCCAATGCCTTTCAGCCAGGTGAATCGCGAAAAAAATCACATTGCCGGTCTGCAGATTGGCGAACACCCCGCCGCGCACCAGGTAGGTGTGGGCATCCAGGAAACTGTTGGCGACCGTGAGCAGCACGGCGAACCGCAACGTGTACGGCGTGCATATCACGACGGCCCCACTTCTAACCGGAACGTGCCATTCGATGCGCATGCCGCCGCGGACCTCACTTTGGTGCTGCTGCATCTGAGCTCCTATCTCAAACGTGCTCGCAGGGATTGCGGATCTGCGCTCCGGCCGTGGCGAGCAGCTGTGTCGACCCGACGGCAACCTTGCCGCGCTAGCGTTACGCCGGGCTTGCCGGCCACCTGTCAGCCGTCGGTGGCGAGCTCGGCCAGGACGTTGCGCGTGGCTGGTGTCCAGCCGAGGACCCGGTGGGCGTGGGCGGCGGTGAAGCGCTGGTCGAGAGCGAATGCGTCGGCAAGCGGACCGAATTCGTGTCGAGCCTGCTCCATCGTGGTCGAGCTGGCGGTACCGGACTGCCCGGCGGCGACGCTGACCGCCTCGGCGATCTGGCGCATGGTCGGTGATTGGCTGTCGTCAACGCCGGCGTAGACGCCGCCCGCCGGGCTCGCCAGCGCCGCGACGTACAGTTCGGCGATGTCCTCGACGTGGACTACCGCCCACCGGTTGTCCCCGGCGCCGATGTAGTGGGCCGCCCCGGCACGGCTCGGCGCGCCGATGAACCGGCCGATGAGGCCGCCGCCGTGGCCGTAGACGACGCCGGGCATCACCAGAACTGGATGCCCACCAGTGCGGGCCCGCTGAAGAATGCGGTGTTCGTTGTCGCCGCGCCACGCCGTGACCGGTGGGGGCGCTTGGGGTGCCGTCTCGTCGACGACGCCTTCGGTGTTCCCGTAGACCCACACGCCTCCGGTGTGCACATATGGCCTCGAGCCGAGACCGTCCTGGATTGCGATGGCGGCACCCAGGTCGACTTCCGCGGTGTCAGGTCCGTAGTCCTGCGCGAGGTGAATCGCGGCGTCAACGTCTATCGCCGTCTTGTGAAGCACATCGAGGTCGGTGAGGCCACCCTGCACGACGGTGGCACCGATATCCGTGACAACGCGGCCAGCGTCGTCGCTGCGCGCCAATGCGACGGCCTGGTGCCCATGTCGTTGCAGAGCGCGGATAGTGGCTTGGCCGAGGTAGCCCGACCCACCGGTGATCAAAACCTTCATGTGTCCTCCCAGGGTCCAGTGGTCTCGACTACGAGCCTGCCAGCTCCAAAACTGCAGGTCCAAGACTTGTTACGTCGCATGCAATACCCTGGATGTATCAGTTGCCGTGGGAGGCAATATGGATCTTGACCTGCGCAAGGTGCGCTACTTCGTCGCGCTCGCCGAAGAGTTGAACTTCGGCCGCGCGGCCGAGCGCCTTCATATCGCCCAGCCCGTGCTGTCGCGGCAGATCCGTGCGCTGGAAAAAGAGCTACACGCCCAGCTGTTCGTCCGCGACAGCAGAGGCACCCAGCTGACCCGGGCGGGCACCCAGCTGTTGGCTGATGCGTCGATGCTGCTGGCCGGGGCCGACGCCGCTCGGCGCCGCGTCGCCCAAGCCGCCCGTGCTCCGTCGACGTTCACCGTCGGGTTCATGCCCGGTCTGATGGTGACCGAGCCGGTGCTCGCGCTGAGCGCCGCGCATCCCGACCTCACC
>JAVROG010000372.1:0-14892 GCA_032162865.1 Mycobacterium sp.
TGGTCGCGGCTGACCTCGACCGGGAAGGCGTAGGCGTAGGCGCTCGCGGCGTGCTTGCCGGGCGGCGCCAGGCCAGGATCGTGCACGGAGGGAATCTGCAGACCCATGGACGGGTTGTCCGGCACTATTCCCCGGCGGCAGTTTTCCCACTGCCGTTGCTGCTCTTCGGGTGAACCGAAGATACCGGCCGACATCTGCATGCCCGGTTCGTTCAACAGCTCATAGGGCGGCGCGAATTCGGGCAGCCCGTCGAGGGCAAAATGCATCTGCACGAACGACGCGCGGTGATCGCGATTCGACACGCGCGAAATGAGTTCGGCGGGAATATGTTCCGGCGCAACGAGTTCGCCGAGGGTGAGATCGGGTGCCAGGTTGGACACCACGACCGGCGCGGTGATTGTCGAGCCGTCACGTAGCCGGACGCCGGTCACGGCGCCATGCTCGACGAGGATCTGCTCGACCTTGGCGCGGAATCGCATTTCGCCGCCGTGGGAGATGAACAGCTCGCGCAGATGCTCGGTGAGGGCCCCGATGCCGCCCTTGAGCTTGGTCATCATCGCGGTGCTGTCGTCGGGTACCGCCAGGGCGAAGGCCAGGCAGGTGGCACTGCCCGGCGTGTACGGGCCACGGTAGGTGGAATTGACGGCCAGGAATGCCAGCATTCCGCGCATCACTGCGTGCTTGTCCTTGTCGGGTAGGTAACGGTCGATCACGCCCATGGCCGAACCGAAGAGCATCTCGTGAATGGCTCGACGCTCGGCATCGTTGGCGGCACAGGCGTACATTTCGTCGTAGGTCTTCGGTGGAGTGCGGACATCGAAGCGGCCCAACGCCTTTGCCGGCCCCTGACTCCAGCCGATGAGTTCGGCCATACCGGTGACCGCCTCAAAGCCATGCTTGTCCCCCAGGTGCATCATCAGTTGCATCGGGTCGCGGTAGAAGACCATGGGTTCCTCGCCGTGTTCGCCGATGTTGGTGGACATCACGTCCGGTTCCACCGTGGGCAGCGTGTCCAGGCCAAGGTCTTTGGTGATCCGACTTGATGTCGGAAACTGCACGGACCCCGCGATTTCGTAGCGGAAACCGTCGATCAGCTCAACTGTCGCAGCCATGCCTCCGGCGTAGGTGTTGGCTTCCAGGCATAGCGTGCGCTGACCTGCTCGCTGCAGAATCGCCGCGGCGGTCAACCCGTTGTGCCCGGCTCCCACGACGATCGCGTCATAGTCCGTCTTGTTCGTCACGGCCGCTGGACCTCCTCGCTCGGGTGCGTGCCTAGAATATGTCAGTACTGACATAATCGAAAGATGTCAGTACTGACCAATTCCGATCGGTTGGGATACCATCGGCAGGACATGACCGCGCTGATTCCCCCACCGACGAACCGGCATGCCCTTCGTCGTCAATCGACCCATGAGGCGCTTCGCCAGGCCGCGCTGAAATGCTTTGCCCGCAAGGGGTTTGCCAACGTCACTGTGACGGAGCTGGCGCGCGAGGCGGGCGTTACCGAGCGCACCTTCTTCCGTCATTTTCCGACCAAAGAGGCGGTGCTGTTCGGAGACTACGAGACGCACGTGGAATGGCTGGCCGAGGCGCTCGCTCAACGGCCGGACTCGGAGTCGCTTTTCGATGCCGTTCTGGCCAGCGTGGCAGCGTTCCCGCACGACCTGGAGGTGGTCCGCCAAGCCGCGACTGCCCGTGCAGAGCTGATCAGCGCCGACCGCATCGCGAGTCACCTGCAGGTGGTGCAGACTTCGTTTGCTGCCGCGCTGACCGAATTCGTCCGGAACCGGCACCCCCGGCTACCGAACATCGATCTGGTGGCCGAGGTCGCGGGTGCCACACTGGCGGCGGCTCTTGTTGTGGCGGTTGAGAGTTGGGGCCGCCACGGGTGCAGCGACGATCTCGGCGAGCTGGTGGCCGCAAGCTTGGACCTGGTTCGGTCCGGTCTGGCGCCACTGGCTTGATGGCGGGTAAGTGTTAAGCCGCGGAGGAGAATTAATCATGACGCTGAACACCCGTCTCACCGACTTCTTCACTATCGAACACCCGATCCTGCTGGCGCCGATGGCAATGGTGTCTGGTGGTCGGCTCGCCGCTGCGGTAACCGCCGCGGGTGGATTGGGCCTCATCGGCGGCGGCTACGGGGACCCGCAGTGGCTGCAATCGCAGATCGACCTCGCCGACGGCGCTCGGGTGGGATACGGGTTCATCACCTGGAGCCTGGCGGCCAGCCCCGAACTGCTCGACACCGTGCTGGCACACCAACCGGCGACGGTCATGTTGTCGTTCGGCGACCCGGGGTCATTCGCCGATCGCATCCGCGCGGCCGGTATCCCGTTGACCGCCCAGGTGCAGAATCTCGGCCAGGCTCGCCAGGCCTTGGAGACCGGCGCAGACATCATCGTCGCGCAGGGCGGCGAAGCAGGTGGTCACGGGATGAGCGTCCGCTCGACCTTCACCCTGGTGCCCGACGTTGTCGACCTCGTCGCCGAGCGCTCGCCCGAAACGCTGGTGGTGGCCGCCGGGGGTGTTGCCGACGGCCGCGGCCTGGCAGCGGCACTGGCGCTGGGTGCTGACGGCGTGCTGGTCGGGAGCAGATTCTGGGCGTCCCCCGAGGCGCTGGTATCGCCGCGGGCGCAGCAACGGGCCATCCTGGCAGGTGGAGACGAAACCATTCGCACCCGCGTCTACGACCTTGTGCGGCAGCGGGATTGGCCGAAGGAATACGATCTGCGGCTGGTGAGCAACGCGCTGGTCCAACGTTGGCATGGCAATGAGGCCGAATTGTTGGCGCGCCTGCCGGAGGTTGTGGGTGCCTACCACGAGGGCGTTGCCGCCGAAAACTTCGACCTCGACACAGTGTTGGTCGGCGAGGCGGTTGGACTCATTGACGACGTTCGGGCCGCCGCCGACATCGTGGCCGAGATGGTTCGTGATGCGGCACGAATTCTGAACCGGGGCAACGATATTCAGGAGACTTCGGCAATCAACGCGGCGAGCTGACCGCGATTGACCTTGCCGGTCGCGTTGTAGGGGATGCTGTCGACGATCGCCAGCCGCTCGGGCAGCTTGAAGTAGGCGATGTGGGCTCGGCAGTGCGATCGCAACTCCTCGAGCGTCACCGCCGTCCTGGCCACCACCGCGGCGCCAACCCGCTGTCCGAGCTCGTGATCGGCGATGCCGGCAACGGCGGCGTCGCTGACCGCCGGATGGGAGCGCAGCGCCTCCTCTACCTCGATCGGCCCGAATTTCTCTCCACCGCGGTTGATGGTGTCGCTGAGCCGGCCGCTCGGGAAGATATAGCCGTCGGGATCCTGGCGTCCGAGGTCGCCGGTGCGCAGCCATCCGCCCGCCGCATTGAGGGGCGTGTTCACCCACAACTCCCCAATGGCCCCAGTCTCGACGTCGACGCCGGAGATCGGGTCGACCACACGTACCTCGACCCCAGACAACGGTCGGCCAACCGACCCCGCGCGGGCGGGGTCGTGATGATCCTCAGGCAGCAGGTTGGCGTAAGTGCCGAGGGTCTCGGTCTGGCCAAATACGTTGGTAAACCCGACATGCGGAAGAGCCGCTATCGCCTTGCGCATCAACGCGCTCGGGGCGGCGGCGGCACCGTAGGTGATGGCGACCAACGACGACAGGTCGGTGCGGGAAAAGTCGGGATGTTCCAGGATCCGGTGAAGCATTGTCGGCACCAGGAACATGCCGGTCACCCGATGCTTTGACACCAGACGCAGCCACTCGCCGGCGTCGAATCGCCGTTGCACCACCAGCGTGTTGCCTGAGTACAAGCTGGCGAGCAACCCAAGCGAACCGCCCACGTGGAAATAGGGGACGCACATCATCACCGCGACGGGCGATGTCCCCGGCCGGAACGGCTGCGACGTCCTTTCGAGCCGCGCGGCGAGCTGGCGGTTGCCGATGGCGACTGTTTTCGGCAGACCGGTTGTGCCACTGGTGAACAGAACCATCGCGGCGAGATCGTCTTCGTCAACGGATTCGACACCCGAGATAGCTCGCTCGTCGCTGATGAGGTCGGCGGCGGTCAACACCGTTGCGGCCTCCGCTTCCCGCAGCCGCTGCACACATGCGTCGCCCGCCACCGTCACGTCGGCGCAACCGGCGTTCTCCCGTAGGGCTCGCAGCTCCGCCGGCGTCAGCGCGGGGTTCATCAGTGTCGCCGCCGCGCCGATGCGCGCCGCGCCGAGCAGCGCCGCGATCGACAGCAGACTCGCAGTGTCGACGACGGCGACCCGGTCGCCCGCCACCACGCCGTGGGCGGCGAAGACCCCGGCACACCGCCGCACGGCCGCACCCAATTCGCCGTAATCGATTGAGTGGCCGTCGATAACGAGGGCTATCCGTCCCGCATCGTCCGCCGCGGCGGCGTCGATGATCGTGCCGAGGTTCATCAATGCCTCAATAAAGTGGTGACCACGTCGATGATCGCAAGAGCCGGCTCGTCCACTGGTCGCGCAGATCCAGCGCGTCGTGCAACCAGGTTCCCGGGACACGGTACTCGGCCGGGATATGAGTGCGCAGCAGGTCGAGCAGCGCTTCGGGTCGGCTGATTCGTTGCATCAGAATCACTTCGCGGCGTAAATGACTGCCGAGGGCAGGCTGGAACGCGGCGTGCATTTTCAGCATCGACGACGGCTGCTCGAGACTGCGCGCATACACCTCACCGCACCGCAGGATGTACTCCTCGAACTTGTCCTCGTAGGGCCACATGGTGTCTTCCATGTAGAGGCTGATGTCGTGTTCGCGCCCATCCACGGGCACCTCGTCGAACGACACCTCCGGCATCGGTGACCAAGGCAGTGGCACCAGCAGTTTGGCCTCGACCTCGTGGCGCAGTTCGTCGGTGTGATGCATCCACTCGCGCAGATCACCATGCTGGACCCGCTTGGTCAGGCGCTCCCAGGCGGCGCCGTCGCGAACCGCGGTAACGGTGATGACGGTGTAGGCGGGCCCGCTGCCTTGCGCCTGGTTGGTGTACCAGAGCAACCGGGCTTCGTCACCGGCGGCGAGCATGGGCATCCAGCCGTCGCGAAATGCGGACTCGAACTCGTCCTCCGCGCGCCCGCGCACCTTGTGTACCTCGTGCATGAATAGCAACGCCAAGACCTCCCAGGTTTGCGCTGTTCTCTGAACGCCTGCTGACCCCGATTACTTCGAGCACGTTAACCGGGAGAAATATCGCTGTCTACGCGGGGTGTACACGCGTGTCTAATAATCCGGCAGTTGGCGGCGCGGCCTGAATTGGACCGGGTTATTTGCGAATTGCGGGCGCGATCGATGATTCTGATCGGACGGCGAAAGGGCGCGGAATGGACATCGCTTCAGTCGACGAATTGCTCAGCACCACGCGTGCGGTACGTAAACGCCTCGACCTGACCCGCCCGGTGGGTCGCGAGGTGATTCTCGAATGCATTCGTCTGGCAATGCAGGCCCCCACGGCCAGCAATGCGCAGGACTGGCGCTGGGTGGTCATCACCGATCCGGCAAAGCGCGCCGCGATCGCCGACATCTACCGCAGCATCGGTGCGGAGTATCTTGCCCAGGCCGCCGCCACCGCTTCCGATCCGCAGACCCAGCGGGTCTACCGCAGCGCGCAGGGTCTGACCGACACCCTGGCCCAGGTCCCGGTGCATGTCATCCCCTGTCTTCTCCAACCCATCGACGACAGCAATCGGCTGGTCGCCGCCTCAGCCTGGGCGTCGATTATCCCGGCGGGCTGGAGCTTCTTGCTTGCCCTGCGGTCCCGCGGTCTTGGCTCGGTGTGGACGACGATGCACCTGGCCAAGGAGCGCGAGGTCGGCGAATTGCTCGGCATTCCACCGACGGTCACCCAGGCCGCACTCTTTCCGGTGGCTTACACCATCGGGACTGATTTTCGGCCGGCCGCGCGGCCGCCCGCGGAGACGATCACCTTCTGGGATGAATGGGGCGAAGACTGATGCAGTCCTACACCGTGCGATTCCACGTCGATGCACCCCCGAAAAAGGTGTGGCGGGTGTTGCACCCTCCGGTGCCGCCAGATTCGCCGCGACCGCGGGTGCTGACGTGGCCGACTGGCAGCATGGAGATCCTCAATGAGGGCGACAAGGCGGGTGAGGGTTTGGTCCGCACCTGTGTCTTCCCGGTGCCCAAATATCTGCTGTCGGGTGGCAAGGGGCGATCGTGGGAAACCGTCACCGAGGCCAAGATCAATGAGCTGTCGCGTTATGTGGCTATCGGCAAGCCGCTGTGGTCGCGGGCAGAGGGCTATCACCAACTCGACGAACAACCCGATGGAACGACCGTGCTGACATTTCACGAGACGTACCACGCCTACAACCCGGTGCTGCGTTTCCTGCTTGAGCGCCCGGTGCACGCCAGGATTTCGCGCGACAATCTCGACACCTACCAGCACGCCCTCGGGTACGCCGGTCGGGTGCGCCGTCTGGACTGAGTCGGGCTTCCCGGCTCGGCTAAGGTTAGAAATGCGCCGTTCGGCCAGGTAGGCTGCTTTGTTATGGGCTCTAAGAAAACAGCACGCGCAGCGACGCGTATCGGTGTCGCGGCGCTGATCGTCGCTGGCTGGGCCGGTTCGGTGGGCTTCGGATTTCCGGCCGCCGCCGATCCCGACCCGATGCCAGACCCGACGCCAGCGCCCGCGGCTCCGGCGCCGGCCTCACCCGGAGCACCGGCCCCGGCCGCTGCTGGGGCGCCGAAGACGACCATCGACCACGACGGCGTCTACACCGTCGGCAAGGACATCGCGCCGGGCACCTACAGCTCGGGGGGGCCCGTCGGCACCGGCACGTGCTACTGGAAGCGGCTGGGCAACCCGGATGGCGCCCTGATCGACAACGCGATGAGCAAGAAGCCGCAGGTCGTGCAGATCGAGGCCACCGACCAAGCGTTCAAGACCACCGGCTGCCAGCCCTGGCAGCCCTCGGGCGACGCCCCGCCGCCGGGACTCTCAGGACCGGCCGCTGGGGCCCAGCTGCAAACCGGCCTCGGCATCCTCAACGGCCTGCTCGCTCCCAACGGACAACACCTCCCCTAGCCGCGTGGCAGAGCGTCGGCAACAGATCGTCGTCATCGGTGCCGGTGTCAGCGGTCTGACCTCGGCCCTGTGCCTGGCCGAAGAGGGTTGGCCGGTGCGAGTGTGGACGGCGGCGATGCCAGCGCAGACGACGTCGGCGGTGGCCGGTGCGGTGTGGGCACCGCGGCCTATCGAGCCGGTTGCGCAGACGCTGGCATGGACCGAACAGTCACTCCGCGAATTCCGGGAGCTGGCCAAGGATCCCGCTAGCGGCGTGCTGCTGGCGCCGGGGCTATCCGTCGGCGGTCTGCCCGAGGGCGGCGCGCTTCCCCTAGGGGCCGAGCTGATCCCGGATCTAAGGCCGGCGGAAGCGGCCGACATCCCCGAGGGTTGCCGGGTCGGTTTCAAAGCCGGTTTCCGTGCCACCCTGCCGATGATCGACATGCCCCAATACCTGGACTACCTCACCCGGCGACTGGCCGCGGCCGGCTGTGAGATCGAGTTGCACCCGATCCAATCGCTGGCGCAGGCCGCTGACGCCGCACCCATCGTGATCAACTGCACCGGACTTGGCGCGCGGGAACTGGCCGACGACGACACCGTTCGGCCGTTATTCGGCCAGCACGTCGTCCTCACCAATCCCGGGCTGACTGAGTTGTTCCTGCAGATCACCGGTCACGACGTATGGACCTGCTACTTTCCGCATCCGCACCGGGTGGTCTGCGGCGGTATCAGCATCCCCGACCGGTGGGACACCGAGCCGGACGCGGAAGTGACCGACGGGATCCTGCAGCGCTGCCGAGCGGTCGAACCGCGGCTCGCCGAGGCGACGGTGATTGAAACGATCACCGGGCTGCGACCCGATCGGCCGTCGGTGCGGCTGGAGGCGCAACCGCTCGGGCGGGCGCTATGCATCCACAACTACGGCCACGGCGGTGATGGGGTGACGCTGTCGTGGGGCTGCGCGCGCGAAGTGGTGCGTCTCGTCAACGCTGCAGTCTGAGTGCAGTTTCTACGCAGGTGGCGCCAAAGCGGCCTCGACCGTGGAGTACATCGGCAGCAGCCGACGTAAACCGCAGGCGGCAATGGTGCGGGCCACGATCGGCTGGTTGCTGACCAGTCGCAGATTCACACCACGCCGGCGACACCGCACCGACTCCTGAGCCAACACCGCGTAGGCGCATGATCCCAGGAAATCGAGCTGGCGAATATCGATGACGAACGGACCCGGCGCGATGGCGATCGCGGCGCTTCTGTTCACCAGACGCTGCCATATGCTTTCGTTGCTGGCATCGATGTCTCCACCGACGTGGACGACCACCGCCGAACCGGTGCACTCGGTGACCGCCCGCAAACCGCTGTTCGAATCACCGAGTTGCGAATTCAGTCGCGTGCTCGTGTGACCGCCGGCTGACCCGATCGCGACAGTGTTCATCTTTTGCAGTGTCCCGTCGTCGTGTGGTTAGCGATGCCCTCATTCGGTGGCGGCAGCTTAAGGCGCCGTACCGAGAGACAGCGTAAGTGTTTGCCGGTCTTAACATGCGGTCTTCGTAAGTACGGATTTAATGAGCATATGTGCAACAAGGCCTGACAACCTAGGATGTTCGCGCGAAATCTGCCAGCAATTTAGGTAGTGCCCCGGCTTAAATCGGCTCCGCCTGCGGCCGCTCGCCTTAAGCCGACTATTACTGTCGGCGCGTAGCTCGTCGCGTCATTAGCGACAACAGCCAGCTAACGAACGACAACAGGATTGCCGCCCAGATTGCGGTCCACCAGAAGTGATCGATCTGCAGTCCCCAATGGGTTGTCTGCTCGGTGATTCTCGCGGTGATCCACAGCATGAACGCGTTGATGACGATGTGGAAAAGACCCAGAGTCAGGATGTACATCGGGATCGACAGGATCTGCACGATCGGTTTGACGATGGCGTTGACCAGGCCGAAGATCACCGCGACGACGAAGATAATGCCAACACGCTGCAGCGTCGTGTCGCCGCCGACAAAGCGCAGTCCGTGCACAAAGAGGGTGACGACCCACAACGCGAATCCGGTCAATGCTGCGCGCACCAGAAAAGGCACCATGCGCCGATCCTGCCATTGAGTCCGGTGCCACGACCTAAGGTAGGGCCTAATTCAGGCCGTAGAACCGCAGCGCGTTCAGCCCGCCGATCTTTTCCCGCGTCCGCTCACTGATGTCGGATCGATTGCGCAGGTGCTTGGTGCTTTCCGGCCATTCGCCGTCCCAGTGCGGGTAGTCGCTGGCGAACGTGATGAAGTCGTCGCCAAGCACGTCGATCACGCCGGGCAGTATCGGCTCCTCCGGTTCGCAGGTCACCCAGATATTGCCGGCCTGTAGGTAGTCGTGTGGATCGCGGCGCCATCCCCGCTGGATCCAATCGCCGCGCTTCTCGTAGTGCTCGTGCAGGCGATCGATGAAGAACGGAACCCAGCCTGCACCCGCTTCCAGAAAGGCGACCCGCAGCCCGGGATGGCGATCAAAGACACCGCCGGATACCAGCGCGGTCATGGCCGTCATCTGGTCGAACGGAAAACTGATGCAATGCACCTGGATGTAGTTGGTGAACCGGTCCACACCAATCTTCGGCAGGTGGACGCCGGGCGCGCCGTGGACGCCCAGCGGCATCCCCAATTCCACGGCAGCGGCGTAGAACGGGTCGAGGTCGGGGTGATCGAGATTGCGGGTCCGCAGCGCCGGGGGCACCAAGGTCGCGACCAGCCCCAGGTTCTTGGCCTCGCCCATGATGTCGATGGCGACCTGCCCGTGTTCGATCGGCGTCACACCCACGCCGCGTAGCCGGCCGTTGGTCGGCGCGCAGAAATCGGCGATCCACTGGTTGTAGAGACGCGCGAAGCCGGCAGCGAACTGCGGGTCTTCGAGGCTGGGCACGCAGAGCCCGAGGCTCGGATACAGCACCATCGTGTCGAGCTGATCGCGGTCGGCATCATCGAGGACCCCCTGCGCGGTGGCACAGTTCAGGCCGGGCGCCTTGCTGATGCCGTGCTCGACCGGGCAGCCGGCACCGGGGCCCTGATCTTCGGGGTAATTGCGGCCTTCGATCACCAGCCGAGGCCGCTCGTCAGCGCTGAGTCTGACGTGCTCCGGCCAGCGCTTAAGCGCCTCCATCGCGAGGGACGGGTTCTCGGCAACATGCCCATCGGCATCGATGATCCGCATGCAATCGGAACTTACTCGCGTGCACGCCGGACTCGCGGTATTGCGGCGGGTATTGCACGATGCTCAGGTGGCTAGGCAGCGACTGAGCAGCGATCAGCGCAACTCGTTCATTGCGGCGTTCCTGGGCTGGACGATGGACGCCTTCGACTACTTCATCGTCGTGCTGGTTTACGCCGACATCGCCGAGACTTTCCACCGCTCCAGGACCGAAGTCGCGTTCGTCACCACGGCCACGCTCGCGATGCGCCCCGTGGGGGCCTTACTGTTCGGATTGTGGGCCGACCGCGTCGGCCGACGCCTCCCCCTGATGGTCGACGTGGCCTTCTATTCGGTGGTGGGATTCTTGTGCGCGTTCGCGCCGAACTTCACCGTGCTGATCATCCTGCGTCTGCTGTACGGCATCGGGATGGGCGGCGAGTGGGGGCTGGGCGCGGCGCTGGCCATGGAGAAGGTGCCCGCCGAGCGGCGCGGCTTCTTCTCCGGACTGCTGCAGGAGGGATATTCGTTCGGCTACCTGTTGGCCACCATCGCATCGCTGGTGGTGATGGACTGGTTCGGGTTGTCATGGCGCTGGTTGTTCGCGCTCAGCATCATCCCGGCTCTGATCAGTTTGATCATCCGATATCGGGTCGAGGAATCCGAGGTGTGGGAAGCGGCGCAGGAAAACATGCGGCTCACCAAGACCAGAATTCGCGACGTGATGCGCGAAGCCAAGGTCATTCGGCGCTTCTTCTACCTGGTGTTGCTGATGACCGCCTTCAACTGGATGAGTCATGGCACCCAGGACGTTTACCCCACCTTCCTGAAAGCGGCCAACCACCACGGCGCCGGGCTGTCCAGCGCGACCGCTCGGTGGATCGTGGTGGCCTACAACGTCGGCGCCATCATCGGCGGGCTGGTGTTCGGCACGCTCTCCCAGCGATTCGGCCGCCGCTACACGATCGTGTTCTGCGCCGTGTTGGCCCTCCCGATCGTGCCGTTATTCGCGTACTCGCGCACGGCGGCGATGTTGTGCCTGGGTTCATTTCTGATGCAACTGTGCGTGCAAGGTGCGTGGGGCGTGATCCCCGCGCATCTCACCGAGATGTCGCCGGACGCTATCCGCGGTTTGTATCCCGGCGTGACCTATCAGCTGGGCAATCTGCTGGCCGCGTTCAACCTGCCTATCCAGGAGCATCTGGCCCAGACCCACGGCTACCCCTTCGCGCTGGCGGCAACGATCGTGCCGGTGCTCACGATGGTCGCGTTCCTGACGTTGATTGGCAAGGACGCCACCGGAATTCGCTTCGGTACCGCCGAAACAGCTTTTCTCCCAAAAGAAGTGGTGTGAGCTAGCTGTGGGTTTCCACTGTTCGGGCCTGCTCGATGTGGGTGAGCGCATAGTTCGCCATCGCGGCGATGGTCATCATTTCGCCGGCGTGGGCGAATGACTCGTAGACCTCGTCGCCGAGAACTTCGCGAAGATGGGTGATCGTCGCCTCGAGTTGCGGGTAGCCGGCTAGCGCCATCGGGGATGCGGCGAATCCACTGATGGTGGCGGCCTGTTCGTGGTGTCCGAGACGGTCGAATACACCGGAGAGGATCGCCAGCGGGTTATGCATCAGCGAGACGCTGCCGGCGTCCAAGTAGTGCCGGATCGCCAGGGACAGGTCGTCGAGCGAGCTGCCGGGGTCATCGCGAGCGGACGCCGACAAAGACAGCAAAACCGCGACCGCCGCCTCCATCTGTCGGTTCCCGCAGTCTTGAGCGATCGCCAGGGCCCGGCGTAATGCGTCGTGGCAGACGACCGGATCACTGTTGAGGTGGGCGATTCCATGCGCGAAATGTGCGAAGCAGGCCGTAGTGGGATTGGTGGTGGCCTCAGCGCCTGCGAGCAGGCCTACCTCGGCCACCTTCAGGCCTTCGGTGTCGCCCAAGAAATTGAGCGCCATCACCAGACACGCGCGGGTAATCGTGCGCGGGCCCGGACCTCGTGCGATCGCCTCGCGGCACACGTCGACCCATCGCTGGGGGTGACCCGCCGCCATGTACGCGACGCCGCCCGCGGTTTGGCTCTCGTAGAGATCTGGGTCGAAATCTGCACTGCCCGTGAGTCTTTGGCTGGCTTCGAGATAGCCGAATGCGTCGTCGGCCCGCCCGGCGGCGTAGCACTGCGCGGCCACCACGTAGAGCTGCAGGAGGCGGCGATGATTGACCGCGCGCGCCGGTTCGATGAGTTCCTCAGCCCAGGCGACGGGCTCATACTGTTCGAGCCAGACGCCTAGAGCGGCGGCGTGGGTGGCTAGCGTTGCCGCGCAGTCCAGTTCGCCACTGCGAGCAGACCACCGGAACGCAGCGCGCAGGTTGGCGAATTCGGTAGTGAACCAGGTGTAGGTATCTCGCTGTCGCGGGCCGTCCCACAGCGCGAGCGCGTCGATTGCGCAGCCGGTGAAGTGTCGGGCGTGTGCTGCGCGGGCCTCATCGAGGATGCCGCCGCCGGCGAGTTGTTCTTCGGCGAATTGGCGGATCGTCTCCAGCATGGAAAACCGGGTCTGCCCCGTAGACCGGTCGGCGACCAGCAGCGACTTGCGCACCAGGGTGTCCAGCGAATCAAGCACGGTGTATTCGTCGATATCGCTGGAGCCCGCTATGGCGCAGGCGCTTTGGAGGTCGAATCCACCGGCGAACACCGAGCAGTGATTCAGTAGATGTTTCTCCGAGTCGTCAAGGAGATCATAGGACCAGGCAACAGCGTGGCGCAGGGTGTGGTGGCGTTCCTGGCCGCGTCGTGACCCGACCAGTAGCCGGAATCGGTGGTCGAGACGGTCGCGTACTTCACGTGCGGTCATGGACACCATCCGTGAGGCGGCCAACTCGATCGCCAATGGGATCCCGTCGAGACGTTCGCAGACCTCCACGACCGCCGATGCCTCATCTGGTGAGGCCGTCGAGAAGCTTGGACCCGCTGTTTGGGCGCGTTCGACGAACAACGCCGCAGCGGGCGAGTCGATGCCCGCGCCGACGTCCAGTGAGGGCACCGGCCATAGCTGCTCGTCCGCGATGCCGAGTCCTTCGCGGCTGGTGGCCAAGATCCTCACGGTGGCCGATTGCGCGAGGATCGCCTCGATCAGATCGGCTGCCGCGTCGCGCACGTGCTCGCAATTGTCGATAAGCAGCAGCCGGGCTCTGCCGTCAAGCGCGGTGACCATTGACTCAGTCACGCTCTTGCCGGGTTGTTGCGTGATACCCATTACTGCGGCAATCGCCTCGGGAACCGACCCTGGATCGCCAACCGCAGCCAGCTCGAAAAACCAGACACCATCCGGGAATTCATCAACCAGACGTGCCCCGACTTCGGTGGCCAGTCGGGTTTTTCCGACCCCACCAAACCCGGTCAACGTAACCAGTCGATGTGCCCCCAGCGCAGCTGTCACCGCATTGAGGTGAGATTCGCGGCCGATGAAACTGCTGAGCGCGGGTCGCAGATTTCCGAGTGCGACATCAAGGGTTCGCAACGGTGGAAATTCGGTGCGCAGGCCAGGCGCGCGGACCTGGAACATCCCGACTGCGGTTGGCAGATCTCGCAATCGTCGGGGCCCTAAACTCAGCAGATCAACTCCGCTAAGCAGGGACGCCGTCGAATCGGCCAACAGGATCTGACCGCCGTGCCCGGCGGCCATCACTCGGGCCGCCCGGTTGAGCACCGTCCCGAAATAGTCGGCATCGCGCAGCTCGGCTTCACCGGTCGCCAAACCCATCCGCACCCGTAACTGCAGCGCGCGTTGGGCGGTTACAGCCGCATCGACCGCTGACCGTGGGGACGAGAAAGCCGCACATACGCCGTCGCCGGTATGTTTGAACAGCCGGCCGTTGTGGGTTTCGATCGCCCGGCGCAACACGTCGTCGTGCGTGGCCAGCGCCGCTCTCATCGCATCAGCGTCGGTCTCCCACTGCCGAGTTGAACCCTCTATGTCGGTGAATAGGAACGTCACAACCCCTGTAGGGCCAATCGCCTGATCAGCGGACACTCTGGCAGAATGCCACAGCTTGACCGTCGCGAGACCCCTCACGAGTGGTAAGCGTTGTGCGATCTCGCCGGATTCTCAGCCGCTCAGGGTGCGCAGCAGCATATGCATCGCCACGGTGGTCGAGCGTTCCCGGACATCCGACCGGTTGCCGGGGAGCCGCAGGGTTCGAGTGATCAGCTCGCCGTCACCTAGCGCGACGGTGAAACAGACCGTGCCCACCGGCTTTTCGTCCGTTCCGCCACCGGGGCCGGCGATGCCGGTGATCGCGACGGCGGTATCGGCGTCGAAGCGCTTCAGCGCGCCGGTCGCCATCGCCTCGGCGACCGGCTCGGAAACCGCCCCGTGCTCTTCGATCAGGCCGGCGTCGACACCGAGAAGCTGTTCCTTCGCGTCGTTGGAGTAGGACACCACACCGCCGGCCACGTAGTCCGATGAGCCGGGCCGTTCCGTCAGCCGTGCCGCCAGCAGTCCCGCCGTGCAGGATTCCGCAGTTGCGATGCGGCGGCCCGCCAGCAACTGTGCGACCAGATCGTCGACCTGCGAACCGTCCTCGGAGAACACCTGATCGCCGTGCCGATCGCGCAGCAACGCAGTGAGCTGGGCGTAGACGTCGACCGCATCCGGCTCGTAGCGCGTCACGATCTCCAGCTCCCC
>JAVROG010000373.1:0-4427 GCA_032162865.1 Mycobacterium sp.
CGACCGGGTGTTCGCAACGAGATAGCAAAATCGTTCGTGACACAGTCACGATGATCGTGCCGTTTCCTGTGTCAAAGGGTTCGCCGAAAACCAACACCTGTCTGCCCCCATGCCCCGCTACCTGACGGGAAAGATCTGCGAAGCCTCCGCTCTGCCCTATTTCACGTCACGGCAGCCGATGCCCATTCCGAATGTCGCAGGCAGCTTAACGCAGTTCGTTCCCTTGGTTGTCTTGCTGACCATGGGCCGATCTCCTGGGGTGTTTTTGGGTTTAGATTCAGTTGATGTCGCACGAAGCTCGGATACTGCTCGCATTCGGAATCCTTGCGGCGCTCCTCATATTCTTCAGCGTGATCGTCAGCTTGGCCAATGAGGACCCTGACAAGCAACGCCGCCGATTCGCCGAAGGCGCCTACCTGGCACCGGGTGAGGAAATCCAAGCGATCTTCAGAGCGGTCTTCTACAGAACCAACGACTACAGGTCTTCGAAGATGTGCGTCTTCGTGGTGACCAATCGGTCGATTATGGTGCAAGACCTACAGCTAGGGCGGTGGCAGACCCGCGAGTTGCCCGACCGCCATCCCCGCAATTTCCATTTCGGCAACCGAACCGCGAAGGGCCCAGGCAATTTTCGGTCCAGGCTCGCGTTCACGCTCGGCGACACCAAGTACTACGTTAACCCGAAATTCGTCGAAGATGTCGCGGCCGCGGATACAGCCCTAGCTGAAATGAACCGGGGCCCGGCCGGTGCGAACGATGCGCTCCCGACAGCTCCCCAGGGAAAGTCATCGAAGATCAAATGTCAACACTGCCAACACGTTCAGGCGGTGCCGACAAGCCAGCAGACGTTTGCGTGCGAGGAGTGCGGAACGAAATTGAAGCGTCGAGCGAAGTCCTCGAACTAAGGCTAGGACGACCCCAAGCTTGTGACGCGGCCGATTCCGCCCGGCTGGTACCCCAACCCGTCCAACTGGCCTCGCGCGCCTCGGATGCTGTATTAGGATGGCCGCGCGTGGTGCGCGCCGATCGCTCCGGCGATTCCCTCGGCGCCGAGGAAGATCCACGGATCGTTGACCGCTGTTTACGTCGCGTGTGTCGTCCTAGTCGCCGCGATTATCACGGTCGGCGCGTTCGTGGCATTTGTCATCGTCGTGAATGCCCGAAGCATGGATCAGCAGCAGATGTCGCCGCTTCCGTCCATCCGGAGTCCATTCTCGACCACTACCACCGGTCCCTGACATGTTCGAAAATCGCGAAATGCGGACGTTTGCTGCGGATAATAGCGGCGGGGGCGGCCGAACTCCTCGGGTCATATCGGTAGGGAGCAAATAACAGGTGCCACCAGGGCGGATACTCAGCACATGGCTGACGATTGCCTCTATCCCGCTGACGTATTTTTCGGGATTGGGTGACCGAGGTATCTGAATGCCCCTCAAACGAGTTCAGGACCTCAAACCCGGCGACAGAATCCGAATGACAATCGGACACGCCACCATCACCGATACACAACCACTCAACGACGATCGCACCCTACTCACATTCCTCTACGGAACCACCGGAGCCGCCGACAACGACCTCACCGTTGACGTACTCCCCGACGACGAATGGGGCTGGTAACCACAGCGACCAGTTAGCGGGCAGGACAGGCATTTACTGGTCCTCTGCGTCGTATTGGGCTTGCAAGGTTTCGGCGTCGACCGCGGTAACGGTGTCGCCGTTGGCACCGACCAGCACCTGCCCGTCGTGGGCAACCACCGGGTCACCGACCGGGGGTGAGGCGGTGACGGTGAATTGCACCGTGCATTCTGGAAGCCTGCGCCAGGCGAGTTCGCCGTAGTTGAACCCTGCCGCGACAAGGGCTTTCAGGGTGTCGCCCAAGTCTTGGAGCTTCGTGTCGTCGACCTCATAGCCTTTGATGTCTTCGGGGTCTTTACGGGTGAGGTTCAGTGCCATCGTTTGTTCCTTGACCATGTAGCGGACTTAACGCGGCGCCGGCGATACAACACTTACTGGCAGGCGCACCCATAGCAGCAGCGGGTCTCCCGTCGCTCGCTCGATGTAGGTGTGCACCATCGTGGTCTCCACCACTCCCTCGGCGGCGAGCTTGGTAACGGCACGGCGAGTGGAGTCGTAGCGGCTTCGGTGGTTGCGGTGGAGCACCATCCTGGCGCCTGGACGCCACCCTTGTAAGGGCGCGCACCTTGGGACGGCGATCAGGTCTGCGTGTGATCTCGGCCCGTGGCGGCAAGGGCTTTGAGAAGCTTCGCCCTGTCGAATTACGCCGATGCGCCGCGTGTGCCTTGGGCGAAGAAGCGCAGAAGTTCCACGGGAAATGGCAGGACTATGGTGGAGTTCTGTTCTGCTGCGACCTCCACCACTGTCTGGAGCAGTCGAAGCTGCATCGCGGCGGGGTGGGCACCCATGACATCTGCTGCCGTGGCGAGCTTCTCCGACGCTTGCAGCTCGCCGTCGGCGGTGATGATGCGAGCCCGCCGTTCGCGCTCGGCCTCCGCCTGTCGGGACATCGACCGCTTCATCGAATCCGGCAGTGTCACGTCCTTAATCTCGATGCGGTCGATGTGGATACCCCAGCCCAGCGCTGGGCTGTCGATCATCAACTGAAGCCCCTCGTTGAGACCCTCGCGAGTGGACAACAGGTCGTCGAGGTTGCTTTTTCCGATGATCGATCGCAGCGAGGTCAGCGCGACCTGTTCGATCGCGGCCATGTAGTTCTGCACCTCCACCGCCGCCCGTATCGGGTCGGAGACGCGGAAGTAAATGACGGCATCCACCCGGACGGTGACGTTGTCGCGGGTGATGCCGTCCTGGCCCGGCAGCGGCATGGTGATGATCTGCACGTTGACCTTGTGTAGGCGGTCGATGAACGGAATGACGATTGTCAGGCCGGGCGCCCGCACTTCGGGCTGTACCCGGCCCAACCGGAAAACAACTCCTCGCTCGTACTGGTTGATCACCCGTGCGCCCTTTACCAGCAGCACACCCACGATCATGACGAAGAAAATCAGGAGCACGAAAAGGGTGCCGACTATCGGGTTCGTCATGGCTGTCTTCTCTTCCGTTGTCGTATTCCAGAAAGCGCCGCGTGACGGCGCCTGAAGCTATGACGCACACGCTAGTTGGGTAGACCTCCGCCAGCGCCGATTCGAGTGGCAACTGCTTTGGCTAAAGCGTTCTTTGATCAGTCGGTACCAGCTCCGTCAGCGACACCCACCCTGGTTCGTAACCTCGGTGTGAACCGAAGTACACAGCGCGTTCTTTTTTGGGCGCACAGGTGTTCCAGCACCCGGCGCTGGACGATTCCGTACCCCCGGCTCATGACGTCACCTTCATGCGTGCAGCACCCGGTGCACAGTGCCGACCGAACAACCTACCTCGGCGGCGATCGCACGGATCGGCTTCCCGTCGGCGCGCAGAGCGCGGATCTCGGCGTCACGGTCGGTGTTGTCGCAGCGGCGGTCAGGTCGGCGCTTCCCGTCCAGCCCGAGCCTGTTGTGCACGTAGATGGTGCCGTTGTCGTCGCCCCAGTAGCCCTCCTCGGCTTGGCGGGCCTTCAGCACCGTCGTCGGGCTACAGCGCAGCATGTGCGCCGCATAGCGGACGGCCATGTGTTCGCGGGCGAACCGCGCCATGTCGTATTCGGCGCCGTCGTCTGTCTTGTCGGTGGCGGCTAGGTGAAGGTAGCGGCCACCCTTCCCCGTCTCGGTGGGCGGCTGGTGATCAGTGAGCCGAAGACGGACCGGAGCCGCCGCGAGGTGCCGCTGCACCCGGGCATCGTCACCGTGCTCCGCAAGCACCGGACTGCCCAGAAGGAAGAACGGATGGCGTCGGCGAACATCTGGGCGGACACCAACCTGGTGTTCACCACCGAAACCGGCGCTGCGGTGGATCCCCGGAACCTGCTGCGGGTGATCGAGACCGCGGCGAAGACCGCCAAGGTGCACGGGGTCGGCATCCATACCCTGCGGCACAGCGCCGCGGTGGCGCTGCTGGAGTCAGGCACCCACATCAAGGCGGTCGGTGACCTGCTGGGCCATTCCTCCATCGCGATCACCGGAGACATCTACGGCCACACCTCCGATACCGCGGCGCGCACCGCGATCAACACACTCGGCGGGACGCTCGGACTGTGAGCAAATTCCTGGTTGTCTCATTTATTGTCTCGAACACCCCGGTGGGGTATCGGTCTCGAACCACCAAAACCACCTCTGACCTGCGTCGGGCTTACAGGATTTGAACCTGCGACCACTTGACCCCCAGGAAGTCGCGGTGGGGCGTTTACCCAGTTCGCTGATGGTTTTTGTGGTTGGCGGGCGGGTGTGTGACGTTCACAGAAGCGCGGGTCGTTCACCGTCGCGTATGACGTGTGGTCCCAAAATGGTCCCCAAAATCGCGAAGCGGGCGGCGCC
>JAVROG010000374.1:0-20132 GCA_032162865.1 Mycobacterium sp.
CTGCGAACATACTTGCAGGAGCGGACGTTTCAGCTCCTGGCCGTTTATCTGATCTGGACCCTGCTGCAAGGCACGGTGCAGCTATTGGCGAACCACCTCGTCAACAATCCGAGTTCGATGGGCATGCTGTTCAGGTTTTGGGCTCCCACCGGCCAGTTGTGGTACCTGCCGTTCCTGGCGATCGCCAGTCTGGTATTCGTACCGATGCTGCCGTGGCGGCCGGAACGCGCGCCATGGGTGTTGGGTTCGGCGGTGGTGATCAGCGTCGGGCTCTGGGGACTCGACCTTGGGATGATCGGTGCTCAAGGTGTCGGACTGATCGTCTTCTTCGTTGGCGGAACGATCATCGGTGTCGACCGGCTCCAGTCGGGCCTGCAGAAAATTCCGTCCGTTACGGCCGGCGCCTGCGGTCTCGGGCTGTTCGCAATCGGATCATTCATTGCCATAGAGACACACGCCACGCCACCGACACTCGGGTGGGCTAGCCGCACGGTGGCCACCGTAGGGGTCGGTGTAGTGCTCTCGGTGGTGATGTCGGCAGCCGTGCTGCTGTTCGCGCGGACGACGCGGTCATGGTCCGTCCTCGCCGTCTGCGGTCGACGGTCCCTCGACATCTTCCTGGCACACATCATCATGGCGTCGGGATGTCGAATTGCCTTGGTAATGCTGGGTGTTCATTCAGTGGTATTTCTGGTGGCCACTTGCTTCATTACGGGGGTTTTCGGCTCACTTGTCATGTCGACCGCACTACGCCGCGTTGGTATGGGCTGGGTCTTCGACGGGCCGAAGCTGCCGAGCCGACGGGATAGGCGCAGACCTCCCGCGTAGTCCCTGTCATGCCGTCTGCCTCAAAGAGGAACCGTGACGAGATGGCGGACCAGAGGGGGCGGCCCACTGCACTGTCCCGGCCCGGAGTCGCACCGTGCGGGCCATTGCGTCAATTGAGCCAGTATTCAGTTGCCGTCGAAACGTGCATGAGGTCTGCGCGATCTTCCAGGTTTACGCTCGAGGAAGCACAAGAGGAGGTAGGCGATGCTCGCAGCGTTCGGATTCGAAACCCTGGGTGTAGTAGTCGGGGACATGTATTTCATCGACCCGGCCCCGCTCGCCGGTCAGGAAACCCCGGAACGGGGAGTCAGACTGGAACTCCGCCTCGTCGACCGGGCCGAGCCCCTTGGGTCGATCTACGCCGGTATCCCGGTCGCCTTCAACCGCCCGGTCTGGCGGGTCGACCTTTTCGGATCCACCGAGAGCCCGCCCGGGACGCTCGACCGGGCCCATCACCACCCCCGTTTCAACGGTTGGGAACCCGGGCCCCGGAACTTTGTCGCCGAGTTGTCGGCCGACCCGATATCGTGGCTGGCCGATCAGCTGGCCGACCCGGCCGCCGTGCTGGCTCGTGCGGGCGTCGGTACCGACGAGGTCACCAAAGCCGATGAGACCGGACTCGCTGCGGCGGCCCCGGAGATTGTGGCCGCGGTGCAACGGATGCTCGACGGCGTGCGGGACGGGGAATTGGCTCCGGCCCCCGTCGAGTCGGTCGCTGCCACCCGCACCGGCTGGCTCTGATCTGACTCATGGCGCGAGTGCTGCAGACCCAGGTCGTAGTTGCCGGCGGCGGTCCGGCCGGCCTGGTTCATGCCCTTCTGCTGGCCCGCGCCGGGATCGACGTTGTTGTGTTGGAGAAGCACAATGACTTCCTGCGCGACTTCCGCGGCGACACCGTGCATCCGACCACATTGCGGATCATGGAAGAACTGGGGTTCATCGATGAGTTCCTGCATCTACCGCACACCAAGATCGACCGTGTCGCCTTCGATACCGACGGCTCACTGCGCACCTTCGGCAACTTCAGCGTGCTCAAACGGCTCGGCTTCAACCAGCCCTACATCGCACTGATGCCGCAGTGGGACTTCCTCGACTTCCTCGCTGAAAAGGCCTCTGCCTACCCCGAATTCACCTTGATTCGCAATGCTGAGGTCACCGACCTGATCTTCGATGGTGATCGGGTGGTCGGGGTACGGACGCCAGAACTGGAGGTGCGCGCCGAACTGGTGGTGGCCGCAGACGGACGCAAGTCCGCTGTGCGCGCAGCCGCAGGGCTCAAGACCGCTGCGGCGCACTCCCCGATAGACGTGCTGTGGTTCCGGCTGAAATGGCGCCCCGGCGACCCTCAGGAACTCTTCGGGGTGCTGCGCAAGGGCCTGCTCATGGCCATGATCTACCGGGGTGACTACTGGCAGGTCGCCAGTATTGTGCCCAAGGGGTCGCGCCCCCGGGACGGATCGCTGGATGCATTCAAGGGGCGGTTGCTCGTTGCGCAACCGCGACTGCATGATCACGTCAACGACCTGACATCGTGGGACGACACCAGCGAGCTCGATGTTCGAGTGGACCGGCTCAAGGCTTGGTGGCGGACAGGCCTGCTGTGCATTGGCGATGCCGCGCATGCCATGTCGCCGGTCGGTGGGGTCGGCATCAACCTCGCTGTTGCCGACGCGGTAGCCGCAGCGAACATCCTCTGCGCCCCGCTACGCGAGGGCCGCCTGACAAATGCTGACCTCGCGAAGGTGCAGCGCCGCCGGGAGTTGCCCACCCGGATTGTCCAGGGTTTCCAGGTTCTGGTGCAGGACAGGGTGATTGCCCCCAATTTGAGCGGTGACCTGTCCTCCATCCGGGTGCCCAAGATCGTGGGATTGGGTCCGCTGCAGTCGATTCCGCCGATTTTCGTCGGGCGGGGCTTTCGCCCCGAACACGTTCGCACTCCCGACGTGCACGCTGCCTAGTGCGCGCAACGGGGCGAAGATTTGCTGGGCAAATTACCACTAGTCCGCTAACCTTGGCTCCGATACGAAGGAGCAAAGGTCGTGTCATTCGAACAGCACCCCGCAGGCGACCCCTACATGTCCGTCGGCCCGGGTTACCCGCCGGGATACCCGCCGCCGCAGGGCAGCAGCGACCGACGGCCGCCGAAATTCTGGTACGCCATTGGAGCGGGTCTCATCGCAATCGGCGTGATCGGCGGCTTGATCGGTTTCATCACCATGTTTGCTGGTGGGCTGAGCCAGCTCACCGCTGGCGCGCCGACGCAGGATCACACATTCGGGAACCGCGGCACAGCCACGATGCACATCGACGCGGGCGCATCGAAAACGATCTACGTCACCCAGGCCACCCCCCACAGGAACATCACCTGCACCGCGCGCGGCACTCACGGCGAACAAAAACCCACCCTGACCGAGTACCGTAGCGACCTCACCGTCAACCAGTGGCGAGCACTATTCACACTCACCGTCCAGGACGACGGCGACTACACGATCAGCTGCGAAGGGCCCTCCAACGGTCGTTACGGCGTCGGTGAACACATCAGCGGCGGCCAGATCGCCCGCCCGATCGTGGGCCCACTCGTGGCCGCTGGTATCGGCAGCGCGGTCGTCATTGCCGGAGTCGTGGTGTTGATCGTGACCGCCATCCGCCGCAGCCGCAGTGCTGCGCGACCGCCGTTCCCCAACCAGCCGCAGCAATGGCCCGGGCAGCGATGATCCAACCGCCACGCGAGCGTGCCCCTCGGATGAGGCCGACGGCCGTTGCGCACGGGACACGATTCCGTGGCAACCCTCCAAGCGCTCGGTCGCGGCGAGATCGTCGGGCGCGCGGTCGTCGTCTTCGACTGACCGCGCGAGCTAAACGTGGTGGACCGCCGTCAGGTGGGCGCGGGCATTGACTCCGACGGGACCTGAGCCCCCACCCGTCGGGTCAAGTAGTCGATCTGAAGGTGGGTCGCGTACAAGACCAGCGGCGGCAGCACGATGAACGGGATGTTCTCGCCGATGAATTTGAATCCTAGGCCGAATGCGCCTTGGCCGATGTGGGTGAAGCCGGCGCCGACCTCGGCCAGGAAGTACACCGCGGTGCTGCTCATCAGCACAGCGCATCCGGTGAACGCAATCCACAGGCAGCGAATGCGCGACTCTGCTGACAGGTTCGTCCGGATCAGGCGTGTCCACATGACGAACACGGTCACACCGGTGCAGACCCCCACAACCTCAAGCGCGAAGATCCACGGGTTGCCACTGATGTAGCGTGTGTCGGCCAGCGAGTACTGCCACCACAACCACATCCAGCCGGGGTCCGTGGTGGGCGAAATCGGGTTCGCGTTCGTCGGGTGTCGTCACGTCATCGCGCACGAGGGAACCTCCGTCGCCGAGGCATTATCAACTACTTGTGATTCTTGGCGCAGCATATACCCGCCGGTCGAGCACGCGCCGGTGGAGGCGCTAGTCGAGGTAGGCGTCGGCCCACGCGCCGATGATTCGGGCTGCCCGATGTGCCTGGCCGCGGGCGGTGAGCAGGTGATCAGAGCCCTCGAGCGAGACGAAGCTACGGGGGTGGCGGGCCAGCCGGAAGATTTCGCTGGCGTTCTCGATGCCGACCGTATTGTCGGTCGGTGAGTGCAGGATTAGCAACGGCAGCTGCAGACTTTTGATCTTGTCGTGCAGGTGGGCCGCGCGGACATCCTCGACGAATGCCCGCTTGAGCGTCAGTGTCCGCCCCCCGACCATCCACTCGGCGGTGCCCTCGGACAACACGCGGTCGACGACTGCGTCGTAATGCTTTTCGACGTGGCCGGGGTCAACCGGCGCCGCCACCGTGACCACCGACCGCACCCCCGGCGACCGCCGCGCCGCGGCGAGGGCGGCCGCCCCGCCCCACGAGTGCCCGATCAGGATGTCGGCCTGGGTCGCGCGCTCGGCCATGAATTCGCATGCCGTCACGATGTCGTCGACCTTGACCGTGAACGACCCGTCGCCCCAGTCTCCCTCGGATCCACCTAGGCCCAGCGCGTCGAAGCGCAACATGCCGATCCCATCGGAGGCCAGCTGCTTGCAGATCCGGGCCGCGGCCGGGCAGTCCTTGCCCAGTGTGAATCCGTGGGAAAATACGCCCCAGCCGCGCACCGGCCCCTCCGGCACTTCGATTACCCCGGCCAGGTCCGGGCCCGTGGAGCTTGGGAACGTGACGCGCTCGCCCATAGTGCTGATCTAACACCCGAACGGTCTGGGCTTCATTTGCACATCGTGGCACCGGTGACGGCCGGCTCGGCAGGGCGAACCTTACCTTGAGCGTTCGTTTGATGGATAATGAACGCAAGTCGGTTCAGAACGATGCCGTGGCCATTGTTGCCTGCCCGAAAGCCGACCATATGTTCACCGTCCTCCTCGATACCAAGGACCTTGGTGAGGCCGAGGCCGTGTTCAGCGCGACTTTCTCGAAAATGCGTATCAGTGCGACCTCCGGCGATGCGTCGGCGCCGTTACGGCTGGAGCGTGCATCCGTCGGGTCGATGGGTCTCGACATTGCCGACTATGGCATCGGGTTCAGCTACGAGATGGACCCGCCCGGGCAGATTTTGCTCTGCCGCGTGGTGTCTGGCGGCTTGGAGGAACGATCTCACGGACCGCGCGGCGCGTCAGTCGCCCCGGGGGGTGTCTACGCGAGCGGCGCAATCGCGGGGATTCCCTATGCCGGACGCCTTCAGCAAGGTCATTATGAGCAACTTGTGATCCAGCCGAGTCTTTTGAACGCGGTCGCCGCCGGGCAGCGCGGCAGTGCTGAACCGGTGCGGCTGACCGGTTCGGTTCCGGTCTCGCGGGAAGCCACCCGGCACCTGTTCGACACCATCGGGTACGTCGCACACGTTGCGGCCAATCGCTATGCACAGGACAGTCCATTGATTGCCGCAGGACTCGAGCAATACGTGGCGATGACCATGTTGGCCACCCTGCCGAATACCGCTGGCCTGGAACCGACCCCCCAAGACCACCGCGACAGCACCCCGGTGCTGCTTCGGCGCGCCATCGCCTACATCGACGAAAACGCGCACACCGACATCTGCCTGACAGATATCGCCTCGGCCGTCTACGTCACTCCGCGGGCGTTGCAATACATGTTCCGCAGGCATCGTGACTGCACGCCAATGGAATACGTGCGCCAAGTTCGACTGCAGCACGCCCACCTCGACCTTGTAGCCGGTAACCGCGCCACCACCACGGTGGGCGCTATTGCCCGGCACTGGGGATTCGGCCACCTGGGACGTTTCGCGGTGGGCTACCGCGAGAACTACGGTCAGAGTCCCCACGTCACACTGGCCACCGACTGAATGCGTCTCACGGCTCGCGCGGGGCTTCAGCCCTGATCGAGCGAAACTAGCTCGGGTGCAATGGGTTTAGTGGCATAAGTGCGCGCACCGGATGACACCGTCAGCACCAGTCGCGGCTCGCCCTCGGTGCCTGCGGCTGCATCGGCGAAGCGGTGTGCGTGCTGCAGCTCGGTGAGGAAGACGGCGCTACCGCCTGGCGGAATGTCGTGCGGAACATCGGCCCCGGCGATCGGCTTTTCGATTGGGACCAGTGACGTGCCGTCGGGGTCGGCGCGGATTGCCCACCCGGCGACATGGAACGGCTCTCGCCCGGCGTTGACGACCTTGACCCCGATGATGAGCGGACTGTCCTGCAGCCGCTCGGCGGCATCGGCCAAAGACTCGCGGACATCGCTGCTGGCGTCGTTGGTCACCAAGCCGGCCGGTGTCAATTGTCCGATGACGGCGGTGAGTTTCGGTCGGGGGCGCGCAAGCCGGAGCGTGACCATTTGCCAGCCGATCGAAACCACCGCGAGCACCGTGGCGACGAGACCAAGAACGAACCCGGCGACGCTCACCGGACACCCCAGTAATCGGCCATCTCGACAACGCTACAGGCATATGTCGGCGGTTTGAACCCGCCCGGTAATCACCTGGAAAGCGCTGGTGCGGAGGCGATCCGGCGCGAAGTCTGATGAAGTCCCTAAATTCAGCTGAACATTCACTAAGAGCAGCGCGGCGGGCTCGGAAACGGTGCCACAGGCCCCTAGTGTCAGATCATGAGCACCAGGTACTACCTGCAGAAGGTTCCCGTCGAGGCCGTCGAGCCCGGCTATTCACTGGCTATCCGCAGCAGCGGCAAGTATCGACTGTTCCAGGTCGAATGTGCGGAGACGTCGCGACGCAGTGGCCAACCCGCGACGGTCAGGCTTACCTCGGCAGCCGACAACGCGGCCGAACCCTGGGTTCTGGAATACGAGGCGGGCACTCCGGTCGTGCGGCTATTCGGCATCTGCGAGGCCGCCGCTTCGTAGACCTACCGGGGCTTGGCTGCGGTGACGAATTGCAGCGCGCGCTGTGTCTGCTGTGCGACGTCGATCAGCCCAGCCGAGGTGAACAGGTCGACGAAAGCCTGCCGGTCGAACATGGTGAGCCCGATCAGGCGGGCCGTCGCGTTCAGGGCGAAGTTGATCGGGGGCGGCTGGCCGGCATAACTGGTCAGGATCGCGATCCGGCCACCCGGACGCATGACCCGCACCATCTCGTGGGCGATCCGGTATGGCTCGGGCATCAAATACAGCGCACCGAAACAGCAGACGGCGTCGAATGTTTCGTCGCCGAAGGGCAATTCGCGAGCATCGCCGCGGACGTAACAGGACCGGGGTCCGCTGTTGTCCTGCACGGCCCGGGTCAGCATCGGCTCGGAAATGTCGAAGCCGACGGCGAGGCTGCCGGTGGACAATTGTTCGGCCAGCGGACCAGTGAAATTCCCTGGCCCACAAGCCACATCGAGCAGGCTCTTGGCGCTCCGCAACTGCAGGGCATCCGTGGCGCGGCGCTCCTCAGCACGCGCGGTGACCCCGCTGGCGAGGTAGAAAGACAACGGCCGCCACAGCCCCTCGTACACGGTCGCGACGAACGGGCTGTTCATCGCGCGCTGAGCAAACGTCGGAGCGGGCGAAGCCGTCGATTCGCCCAATACGTCGAGGTAGCCGTGGCGCAACACGGCGGGCTTTGTCAGCAGACCTCGAGTCAACTCGAGTCGATCCTGGTTATCGATCATTCGGGTCCATTTCGACAGTCCGGCATCTTCAGCGACCTCTTGTCAGGCTAGTGCGCTTCTCGCCGCGTTCTTGCAGCGGTGGCGGCTGACGCCATAGCCTGGGTCGATCGGGCCCAGAGCTAGTTTTGCGTGGACGGGATGGCCGAATTGAGCAGCGTGGGGGCCGAAGAACTCGCGGGCATGGACATCTTCAAGGGATGTCCTGCCGAAGACCTGCTGCCATTGACGTCCTGCCTTGCCCCGTTGCGTGCCCCGGCCGGCCACGTTCTGATGCGGCAGGGGGAGGAGGCGGTCTCGTTCCTGTTGATCGCGTCGGGCAGCGCCGAGATCATGCACGTCGGCAGCGACGACACGGTGATCGTCGGGCAGGCGTTTCCCGGCACGATCGTCGGGGAAATCGCATTGCTGCGGGACATCCCACGGACGGCGACCATCACCACGCTCGAGCCACTGACCGGATGGATCGGCGGCAAAGACGCCCTGAACCAAATGGTGCACATTCCCGGGATCATGGAGCGGTTGGTGCGCACCGTTCGCCAGCGTCTCGCCGCCTTCATCACGCCGATTCCGGTGCAGATCCGCGACGGCACCCAGCTGTTCCTGCGTCCGGTGCTGCCCGGCGACAGTGAGCGCACAGTGCACGGACACGTCATCTTCTCCAGCGAAACGATCTATCGGCGGTTCATGTCGGCCCGGGTGCCCAGCCTGGCGATGATGCAGTACCTGGCCGAGGTCGACTACGTCGACCATTTCGTCTGGGTGATGGTCGACGGCAGTGACCCGGTTGCCGACGCACGCTTCGTGCGCGACGCGGACGATCCGACGATCGCCGAGATCGCGTTCACCGTCGCCGACGCGTATCAGGGACGCGGAATCGGATCCTTTCTGATCGGCGCCCTGGCTGTCGCGGCGCGGGTGGACGGTGTCGAAAGGTTTTCCGCACGAATGCTTTCCGATAACCTGCCAATGCGGACGATCATGGACCAGCACGGCGCGGTGTGGCAGCGCGAGGACATCGGGGTCATCACCACCGTCATTGATGTGCCGCGCGACCTGAACTTCGGCCGCGACCTGGAGAAGCAGATCAAGCGCGTAGCCCGCCAGGTGATCGAGGCGGTGAGTTGATCAGAACGCCATCTGCCGTGGCGTGAACCGCGATGTGACGTTGCCGATCAGCGATTCGTCGTAGGGGTCGACTGCCTGCGGTGGGGCACCTTGGTGAATTCCAGACCGTCGAGTTCGACCCAGATGACATTGGGGCTGCTGGTGAAGAAATACATCTGGTGGGCGAGGTCGGTGACGGTGCGGTATTCGGTGTTGTAGATCCCGAATTCCCCATACTCGGTGTGCAGGCCGGGTTTTGCCGGGTCGCGCGGGCCGACATCGGTCGATTTCAGATACAGCCCATGGACGCCGAGGCCGCGCTCGTTCAGTCCGTCGACCGTGCCGATGCCGTATACCGTCGTGATCAGGCTGCCGTACCGACTGGTCCATCGCTTCGGGTTCTCAGCGACGACCGTGGCACCTGCCAGCGAGCCGCCGTCGCGGTCGCGGCCGCGGGAAACGCCACGATCAACGCTCGGTGGACTGGGGCCAGTCCATGCTGCGCCCGATCAGAATGGGCTGGTCGCCGTCGGTGTTCCACAGAACTCGCGTGCACACAGCGTCAAGCTACGCGAAGACGGCTACCTGCCGTGATATCAACGTTCATGCGGCCGTTGTGGATTGGCCCAGCGTTGACCCTGGTGCTGGTCGGCTGTGCTCAGTCGCCCGCCCCCACGGCGTCGCCAGCCTCGTCCTCGTCGTCGGCGTCGTCGCAGACGGTTCGCGCCAATGCCATCAACCCGGCCAACATCCGCCGGGTTGGGCGCGAGCTGCCGCCGGGATACGAGGTGAGCAATGTTCCCCGCGCTGCCTCGCCGCTGGCCATCTGGGGTCTGGGCGTAAATTCCGCGGCAAACCCGCCGCAGTGCATGGCGCTGGCCGACCCCGCCGCAGGGCGAGACCAGCCCGCGCAGGGCGTGTCCGGGTCGGGGTCGGGGGGCATCGTCGACGCGGTGGTGGTGGCCGTCCCAACGGGGCTGAGGCTCGAACACAACGTTATGACGGCCTGCGCGCAGTGGGAACTGACCGCTGGGCGCACCATCGTCAGCGTCGGGCTCGCGGACGCACCGCGTATCGACGGCGCCGAAACCGTCGGCATGGTGGCCGATATCAAGGCCGCGGTTGAGGCGGGCAGCGAAATCGATTCACGGGCATACACATTCGTTGCCTACCTGGGTGACTACTACGCATTTACCACGCTGACCACCGATCCCGGGTCGATGCTGCCGGCACTGTCACCGCAGTTCGCCGCTGATCTGCTGGTCAAAACGGTGTCGACGTTACGTGGCTGAGCATTTCGGTTGGGTAGATTGGCGACGGTGTTGAAGGTGGCGGTCGCGGTCGGATCGGTGTGCTTGCTGGTCGGCTGCTCCCCGGGCGCCAATTCCTCTCAGTCCGAAAAGGGCGACATCGCCAAGATCATCGATGTCAAGTCCAGCTTCGGGCCCGATTTCAAGGTCACCGACGTCACCCCAAGGGCGATCGACCCCAACTTCTTCGCCGGCCGCAAGCTGCCTGAAGGGCTCACCTTCGATCCGGCGAGCTGCGCCAAGGCCGCGGTCGGGCCGGACATGCCGCCTGGTCTACAGGGCAATATGGCCGCCGTCTCCGCGGAAGGCAATGGCAACCGGTTCGTGGCGATCGCGTTGGAGACCTCCCAGGCGCTTCCGGTCAATGACCCAGGCAAGGATTGCGCGAAGGTGGGATTTTCCGGCACCCAACTGCGGGGCGCCCTCGAGGTGATCGACGCGCCCCAGATTGACGGTGTGCACACGCAGGCCGTGCACCGCGTGCTGCAGGCCCTCGTCGAGGGGTCTGCCCGGACCGGCGAACTCTACGACTACTCAGCGCAGTTCGGCGACTACCAGGTGATCGTGATCGCCAATCCTCTTGTCGTTCTCGGGCAGCCGGTGGCCAAGGTTGATACTCAACGCGCTCGGGAGTTGCTGGTCAAGGCGGTGGCTGCGGTCCGCAGCTAGCGCCGGGCAATCTGGCCTAGCGCGGCGACGATGCGGGCCCGTAGTGGCCTAGCGCCGGGCAATCTGGCCTAGCGCTAACGCACGTTGCGGGGCCGGAACTGGATGCTCACGCGCGGACCCGCCGACGCGGTCGTCTTGGGAACCGCATGCTCCCAGGTGCGTTGGCAGGATCCCCCCATCACAAGCAGATCCCCGTGCGCCAACGGCAATCGCAAGGACGGCCCGCCCCCACGCCGCCGCATCGCGAATGTGCGGGTCGCGCCGAGGCTGACGATCGCGACCATGGTGTCCTCGGAGCTGCTGCGCCCAATGGTGTCGCCGTGCCATGCCACGCTGTCGGAGCCGTCGCGATAGCAGCACAGCCCGACTGTGGTAAAAGGTTCGCCCAGCTCGCCGCCGTAAATGTCGTTGAGTCGCCGGCGCAGCCGAGCGAGCGCGGGATGCGGTGGATCTTCGAGAGTCAGGTCGTGAAAACTCACCAGTCGGGGGACGTCGACCACCCGGTCGTACATCTGTCGGCGTTCGGCCCGCCATGGGACGGTGTTCAGCAGCGCCTCGAGCAGGTCGTCACTGTCCTGCAGCCAGTTTGCGCGGATGTCGATGAAGGCGCCGTCGCCGAGTTGCCTGCGCTCGTTGTGCTCGAACAGCGAGCCTTGAACCGCGATCGCCACGACCGCGATTCTATCGCACACGCGTTCGATCACGCAGCGGGTGACGCGCCGGGCGGCGCCCGCGCGGCTACGGTTTGAGCTGTGGGTGTCGAGTTGGGGACCAATTCCGAGGTGGGCGCGTTGAGGGTCGCGATCCTGCACCGCCCGGGCGCCGAACTGCGCCGACTCAACCCGCGCAACTCCGACGAGCTGCTGTTTGACGGGTTGCCCTGGGTTGCCCGTGCGCAGGACGAACATGACCAGTTTGCCGAGCTGTTGCGGGCTCGTGGAGTGGAAGTGTTGCTGCTGTCGGAGCTGCTGACCGAGGCGCTGCACCACAGCGGGGCCGCCCGGATGCAGGGGGTTGCGGCGGCCGTCGACGCACGACGGCTCGGAACGCCACTGGCACAGAACGTCTCGGCATACCTGCGGGGCCTCGAGCCGGGTGAGCTGGCTCATGTGTTGACGGCCGGCATGACGTTCAACGAACTACCCGTGAGCACCCGCACCGATGTGTCGCTGGTGCTGCGTATGCACCACGGAGCAGATTTCGTGATCGAGCCCTTGCCGAACCTGGTGTTCACCCGCGACTCGTCGATCTGGATCGGGCCGCGGGTGGTGATCCCCTCGCTGGCCTTGCGGGCGCGGGTTCGTGAGGCGTCGCTGACGGACATCATCTATGCCCATCACCCACGATTCACCGGCGTGCGCCGGGCCTACGAATCGCGAACCGCTCCCGTCGAGGGCGGCGACGTGCTGTTGCTCGCTCCCGGCGTGATCGCGGTGGGGGTGGGGGAGCGGACCACCCCAGCCGGTGCGGAAGCGTTGGCGCGCAGCCTTTTTGACGATGATCTCGCGCACACGGTGCTCGCGGTGCCGATCGCGCAGAAGCGTGCGCAGATGCACTTGGACACCGTGTGCACGATGGTCGACACCGACACCGTGGTGATGTATGCCAACATCGTCGACGCACTTTCGGCCTTTACGATTCAGCGCGGTGCCGACGGCGTGACGATCAGCGATGCCGCACCGTTTTTGGAAGCCGCTGCCGATGCGATGGGGATCGACAAGCTGCGCGTCGTCGACACCGGGCGCGATCCCGTCGTCGCCGAACGCGAACAATGGGACGACGGCAACAACACGTTGGCGCTGGCGCCCGGGGTGGTCGTGGCCTACGAGCGCAACGCGCAGACCAACGCCCGATTGCAGGATGCCGGGATCGAGGTGCTCACCATCGCCGGGTCCGAATTGGGAACGGGGCGTGGCGGGCCCAGGTGCATGTCCTGCCCGGCCGCCCGCGACGCTCTCTAAAGCCGGGGGTTTCCCGGTCGCGGTACTAGGTGCCGCCCTTGACTTCCAGCACCCGTTGGCGAAGACCGTCGGTCGCCGCCTGCATCAACCACTTGGCGCCCCTCCGGACCAGAAATCCTGGCACCGGCGCGAATAGATCTACCGTGAGTTTCAGGCGGACCTTGGTGGAATCACCGTCCGGCGTCAGGGTGTAGCGACCGCGTTGCGCGCGTAATTGTTTGGCGCTCAGTAGATTCCAGCTCAAGCCGTCGTCGTGAATGCAATAATCCAGCACCTGCTCATCGGTGGCACCCAGGACCTTCACCGTTTGCCGACATTTACTCGGTCGGCCCTGCCCGTCTCGCTCGAGGATTTCGATTTCTGCATGCAACGCAGACCACTCCGGCAACGATTCAAGATCCAACAACACGTTCATGATCTCGCCGGGTGTCGCGTCGATGACGACTTCCCGGGAGTCGGTGATAGCCATCGAACGAGCATAGACAGTACGGCGACCCCGAACTCGGCCATCAGCTCACCGCCAGCTGGGCAGCCAGATCTCCATGTCCCAGGTCTGCTGTGAAATCGGCAGACCGGTCAGCACCGGGAACAGCCAGGCGAAGTTCGTCGCCACCAAAGCCAGATAGCAGCTGACGAAAATCAGCCCCAGTGTGCGGCGCTCCTTGTTCTGCCGGGGCTGATGCAGAATGTCTCCGAGGATCAACGCGATGGCCATCACCAGGAATGGCCCCATCGTCGCCGCGTAAAAGAAGTACATCTGCCGGTCGATCTCGGCGAACCATGGCAGCCACCCGGCGCCATAGCCCACCCAGACAGCTGCGTACCGCCAGTCGCGGCGGACGAACATTCGCCACGACGTGTACAGCAGCACCGGCACCGCCAGCCACCACAGCGCCGGGGTGCCCACCAGCATCACCGCCTTGACGCACGACTGGGTGCCGCAACCGGAAACGTTCTGCTGATCGATGGCATAGAGCACCGGCCGCAACGACATCGGCCAGCTCCACGGTTTGGATTCCCAGGGGTGGTAGTTGCCGGCGGAATTCGTCAAGGTCGCGTGGAAGTGAAAGGCCTTGGTGGTGTAGTACCACAGCGAGCGAATGGCGTCGGGCAGCGGGACAGCGCTGTTAGGTCCAATGGTCTGGCCGACCTGGTGGCGGTCGATCGCCGTTTCGGACGCGAACCATCCCGCATAGCTGGCCAGGTAGACCCCGAACGGGATGAGCAGCAGCGCATAAGCGGCGGGGATGGCGTCGCGTCGCAGCGCTCCAAGCCACGGTCGGGGCACCTGATACTGGCGGCGCGCCGCCACGTCGAATGCCAGGCACAGCACGCCGAAGAACGCGATGAAGTACAGGCCGGACCATTTCGTCCCGAACGCCAGTCCGAGCAGCACGCCGGCCCCGAAACGCCACCAGCGCACGCCCAGCCTTGGGCCCCATACCGTTTCGGCGATGCGTCCGTCCAAGAACGCGAGGTGCATACGTTGGCGAACCTGATCGCGGTCGACGATGAGCGCACCGAACGCCGCGACCACGAAAAAGGTCAGGAAGCCGTCCAGTAGCGCGGTCCGCGCGACGACAAAGCTGACACCGTCGCAGATGAGCAGCAGCCCGGCGATCGCACCGACCAGGGTCGACCGGCTGATCCGCCGCACGATCCGCGTCACGAGCGCTACCAGCACCACACCCAGCAGCGCACCACTGAACCGCCAGCCGATTCCGGTGTAGCCGAATAGGGCCTCGCCGATCGCGATCACTTGTTTACCGACGGGGGGGTGCACCACGAGGCCGAACCCGGGATTGTCTTCCACCCAGTGGTTGTTGAGCACCTGCCAGGCCTGCGGCGCGTAGTGCTTCTCGTCGAAGATGGGTGTGCCGGCATCGGTCGGCGAACCCAAATTCATGAATCGGGTCAGCGCCGCGAGCACGGTGATCACGGCGGTCACGATCCAGCCGCGCAGCCAGTCTACCGGGCCGAAATCGGCGACGGGCACCAGCGGTGCGGGGCTGACGAACGGCACCGCGCGCTCCTGGACGCCTTCCTCGGCACGCGCCTCGTTGAAGACGGAGGTTTCTTGGGGCGGGGCGGTCATCACGTCGATCGTAGGCTGTCCCTCATGACCACTGGGCGGCTATTGCTGGGTGCGACGCCGTTGGGCCAGCCCTCGGACGCGTCGGCCCGCCTGATCGAAGCGTTGGCCGAAGCCGACGTGGTGGCGGCCGAGGACACCCGGCGGGTGCGCAATCTGGCCAAGGCGCTCGACGTCCAGATCGGTGGCCGGGTGCTGAGCCTGTACGACCGTGTCGAGGCCACCCGGGTGACAGCACTGGTGGACGCGATCAACTCCGGTGCCACGGTGCTGGTGGTCAGCGACGCGGGCATGCCGATCATCAGTGACCCCGGCTACCGGCTGGTTGCGGCGTGCGTGGCGGCCGGCTTGGCGGTGCAGTGTCTACCCGGTCCGTCGGCGGTAACGACCGCGCTGGTCGTCTCCGGTCTGCCGGCGGAGAAGTTCTGCTTCGAGGGCTTCGCACCGCGCAAGGGCTCGGCCCGCCGCGCCTGGCTGGCCACCCTGGCCGACGAACGGCGAACGTGCGTGTTCTTCGAATCCCCGCGCCGGCTGGCGGCCTGCTTGCGTGACGCTGTCGAGCAGCTCGGCGGTGGCCGGCAGGCTGCGATCTGCCGGGAGCTGACCAAGGTGCACGAAGAAGTGGTGCGCGGGTCACTCGACGAGTTGGCGGCCTGGGCGACCGGTGGCGTGCTCGGCGAGATCACCGTGGTGTTGGCCGGAGCGACTCCGCGCGCCGATCTGGCGACGCTGGTCCCCGACCTGGTCAGCGAGGTAGAAATCCTCGTTGCGGGCGGCATGCGCGTCAAGGACGCGTGCAGTCACGTAGCCGCGGGATATCCGGAAGTGCGCTCGCGCCAGCTTTACGAAGCAGTCTTGACGTCACGCCGCGAAGCAGACGAGTCGGACACAGAGTGCGACCACGCGTAGGCCCGCCCAGGTCAGATGCAGGGCCCGGCCGGGATGCACAGCGGCGGGTGCGGCGGGGGGGCCGGCAGCTCCGGCAGGGCCGGCAGACCACCACCGGCTGCGGCCGCCAGAGCCGGCAGCGCACCAGCGACCACCGCCGGATCCACACCCGGTAGCGCCGGTAGGCCGCCGCCAGCTAGCGCTGGTAGCAACGCCGCCACGATTGCCGGGTCCACGCCGGCCGGTAGCCCGCCCGGTAGACCGCCGGCCAATGCGGGTAATGCCGCGGCCAGCATGGCCGGATTCACGCCGGGAATGCTGCCGGCCAGAGCGGGCAGTGCCGCCGCCAACATGGCCGGATCCACGCCGGGTATGCCGCCGGCCAAAGCGGGCAGTGCCGCCGCGATCAGGGCCGGATCCACGCCGGGTATGCCGCCGGCCAAGGCGGGCAGTGCCGCCGCGACCATCGCCGGATCCAGAGCGGGCAGCGGCGGCAGGCCTGGAATAGCGGCGGCTAGTGCCGGCACTGCGGCAGCCAACATCCCCGGGTTCACGCCCGGCAGGCTCGGCAGGCCCGGGATGCCACCCGCGGCGGCCAGTGCCATCACGTCCGTCGGCGACACGCCCGGCATACCCGGTAGGCCGTTCGCGGCCAGTGGCAACAGGCTGGCCGGCGATATACCGGGCAGGCCCGGCAAGCTCAGACCGGGGAGACCGCCGGCGCCCGCCAGCGCGACCAGACCGGCGGGCGATACGCCCGGCAGACCCGGCAGTCCCGGCAGGCTCAGACCCGGCAGAGCCGCCGCCGTCGGCAGGATGGCGGACGGCAACAGAACCGAGCCAAGCGAGTTGCTTGCTCCTTGCATCTGTGGCAAAAGCCCCGAGGATTGCAGGGCGTTGTAGGCAAGCACCACGTAGGTGACGGCCAGCGCGCCCGAGGTCACCGTACTGGAGACGGTGTTCCCTATCCCAAGCAAGCCGTCGACGATCGTGAAGGCCGTGTCTGCCCCGCTGCCCATGCCGGCCAAACCGGCCACGCCGCCCAGGTCCATCCCGGGAATACCGATGCCGGGAAAGGCGCCGATGCCGGGCAGTTCTGCGTCGTCGTCAAAGCCCGGAGGCAGTGCGGCCGCGGGCGCCAGGTCGTTGCCCGCATTGGAGCTGCCAGGCAGCAGGCCGGACCCACCCGTCGACCCGCCAGGCGGGACGTAGGCGGCCGGCGCGTTGGTGGGGTTGGCGGGCGCCGGGGCCGGCGAAGGCGGCTGCGGCGGCTCAACTGCTGACGGCGTCCCCCTCGGCGGCATGGTCCCGGGCTTGCCTGCTTCCGGCATGAGGACCGACGCGAGCTTGTCGCACTGCTGGCCTGCGCTGCAGGTTCCGCCGGCGAGCGTCCTGCTGTGGTTGGAGACCGTCAAGGGCGCAACCGCCAGCGCACCACCCAATACGGCGGCAGCCGCTGCGCCAACTATTGCAACTCTCATGACAATCCTTTCCCTATCGACGCGCGCAGAAGAGGCGCCGATGCTTGGAGCTTATGCGCACGCGAAGTTTGGTGTGGGGGTTCGGCAAAATCGCCGCGAATAGATCCGCGGGAAAAAGTTTGCTGAGCTAACTCACTCTACTGGTCGTGACGGTAGCGGGCAGCCCGATGATCGGGGCCGCTTTGTGTAGGCACTCGGTCCATTCGGCGTCGGGATTGGAATCGGCGGTGATGCCGCCGCCCACCCCCAACACGGCACTGCCACGAGTGTCGAACTCAACGGTGCGAATCGCGACGTTGAGCTCGCATCCTGCCACGGGGGACACTAAACCAACTGTACCGCAATATATTCCGCGACGACGCTGTTCCCATACGGAAATCAGTTGGCGAGCACGGAGTTTGGGCGTTCCAGTGACGGACGCCGGGGGGAAGGCCGCGTCCAGTAGCGCCGCGTTCGGTAGGTCGAGCGGCACGTGCGCCGACACCGTCGAGACCAGGTGCCAGACGCCCGGCGCACGCCGGACCACCAACAGCTCGGGTACGGTAACAGTGCCGGTAATCGCAACTCGGCCAAGGTCATTGCGAACGAGATCGACAATCATGATGTTCTCAGCCACCTCTTTGGGCGATGCCCGCAGCGCCGACGGCCAGGCGTTCAGTGGCAGGGTTCCCTTGATCGGGCTGGAGGTCACGGAGTCACCCTGGCGGCGCAGGAAGAGTTCGGGGGACAGCGATGCCACCGCACCCCACTGGCCGGCAACATACGCCGCCCGGGCCGGGGAAGTTCGAGTAACGCCATCGATGAAGAAATCCATCGGAGATCCGACGACCGTTCCGGTGAACTGGGTGCAGACGCAGGCCTGGTAAACCTCACCGGCGGAGATCGCCTCCAGGCAAGCCAGCACACCATCACGGTGTGCCGGGCGGTCGCCCGAATTCCATGCGATTTGGCACATGGGTGCCGTTCTAGTGCTCGGTGCCAAGGAATCGGTCAACCATTCCGGCATTGGGGCACCCGACAGGCTCTCGTACCACCACTGTCCGTCCCGGTCGCGGCGCAAAACGCAGTCGGTCCAGCCGCCGGCGGCCTCCGGAATGCGATGGGGAAGCCCGTCGGCACCGGGGTCCGGATAGGACAGATAGCCGATCCAGCCCCCGCCCACCGGCTTCACCGGACTCGGGTCGGACCCTGCCGTCCGGCCGGTACCCACCTGTCCGGTGAATGCGTCCTCGGCGGCTACCGGCTGCACCGACACGCTGGGCGCGATCACGGCCAACGCGCCGAACCATTCGCCGGTCAGCGCGGCCGGCGGGGGTAGGCCGAGCCGACTGGTGGCGCGGCCCACGGCCCGCAGCACCTGCGGCGCGCCGCCGAGATCGCCGAGCCGGTCGATTCGCACCGCCCTAGCTTGACAGAACGGTGGATTTCCGCACGCAGGAGTCCTTCTCAGCTGCGACTGATCTCTCGCGCGGTCGTCAGGGCCACCAGCTTGTCGGGGTTGCGCATGGCGTAGAAGTTAGTGATCTTGTCGTCAACGATTTCCAGCGTGATCACCCCTTCGAGGTGGTCGTCGAGGTAGAGCAGGACCGCTGGAGCGCTGTTGCAGGTCACCATCTCGACGCGCAACTGGCCCTGCGTCTTGCGCATCAGCCCGGCGATGGCCCTGGCCACCTTCAATGCGCCTACCACCGGCTTTCGTGCCGCCGTCGCCTTCCCGCCGCTGTCGGCGGTCCAGACGGCGTCCGGGGCCAGCATCGCCAGTAGCGCTTCCACGTCACCGCTGGCCGCGGTGGCCAGGAATTGGCTGGTGATCTGGGCGTTGCGTTCGGGGTTGACGTCGTCGAATCTCTTACGTCGCGCGTGGACGTGTTCCCGGGCCCGGTGGGCGACCTGCCGCACGGTCGGCGCAGGTTTGCCCACCGCGTCGGCGATCTCGCCGTAGTCGAATCCGAATACCTCACGCAACACGAACACGGCCCGCTCGTCCGGGCTGAGCGTCTCCAACAAGACCAACATGGCCATCGAAACTGATTCCGCCAGAACAACATCCGCTGAGGCATCCTGGTCGTCCTGCAGCAGCGGCTCGGGCAGCCAGGGGCCCACGTACTCCTCTCGGCGGCGAGCCTGGGCGCGCAATGCGTTCAGGGCCTGTCGAGTGACGAGCCGGGCCAGGTAGGACTTGGTGTCCCGCACGGTCGACAGGTCGACGTCCGCCCAGCGCAGGTAGCTGTCCTGCAGCACGTCATCCGCTTCGGTTGCCGAGCCCAGTATTTCGTAGGCGATGGTGAACAGCAGCGGGCGCAGCAGGGTGAACCTGTCCGCGTGCCCGTTGCTGTCCGACGCGCCGTCCAGCGGAGAGGTCACCGCAGCGCAGCCTGCTGGTCGGCGGCCAGTGGCGCGGGCCGGTTGCCGCCCTTGAGCCAGCGGTACCAGCCGGGCTTGGCGCCTTCTTTCCGCAGGCCCCACACCGTGCCCTTGCAGACCAACTCCTTGACCGATGCGGCCATGCGGCCACCGATGTAGAGCCGGATCGGGGTGTCGTCGGTGCGGGCCAACTGAATGGTGCCGTAGCTGCGGCCGACGCTGATGCACTGTCCGGTGAAGGCCTGGTTCAACGCCGCCGGAGCGGTCCCGGCGATGCGGGACAGCACCGTATTGGCGGCCTGCGCGGCCAGCGGGATGGCGGCCTGGCAGCTCATCCGAAG
>JAVROG010000375.1:0-3524 GCA_032162865.1 Mycobacterium sp.
CTGTTCTAACGCGTTAAAACGGATCGAACCGAGTTGGCCTGCAACATATTTCATTGAATCCTCGTGCCAGCAGGCGTGCACCACACGGATGCCGCCGAGATCGAGCCACAGTGGCATCTTCTTGAACCACTCGATGTAGTAGGACTGCTGTTCGTCAGTGAGCTGATCGAGAAACTCTTGGTGTTGGTGATTGTTCTTTTCGGTGTGCTTACGCAGATACTGACCGCTGCCTGCGGGATATTCGGTGGCATAGCAGATTGCGTTGAATTCGTGGTTACCCATCACGATCTGGGCGCTGCCTGCGTCGACCATCCGCTTGACGATCTCGAGTACGCGAAGCTGTTCACCGCCGCGGTCGACCAGATCGCCGACGAAGATAGCCTGGCGATCGGGATGCCGGTATGCGTCGTTCCCCTCAGGGGACGCGTAACCGAGCTCAGCCAGGAGCGTTTCCAGCTCGGAGGCACAACCGTGGATGTCGCCGATAATGTCGTAGCCCTGCATGACTAAATCTTCGCACCCGGGTGTGACATGTCGTCTGGCGCAGGAAACGGACCTAGTCTGTAGAAGGTCTGCGTGGCGTAGTCGTAGCAGGTGTAGGTGCCGTACTCGGGGTACCTTTCTTTTCGGTCGTGTCGCGTCGTTTCGCTCGGTTGCGAATTGTGTGGCGGCTGTTTGCCGTTGGAGCAAGAACGCGGGCGGCTGCTTGACGAAACCTTGCCGAATGCTTGATGCGTAAAGTCATCACCCATGGTCCCCATCGAGGATGCTCAAACCACGGTCGGCAGATTCGTGACAGCAATCGCCGAGGAACGGTCGGGCGATGCGCGCAGCTGCTGCATGACGACTTCGTCGGCTACGAGGCCGGTGGCCTGCCGTACAGCGGCGAATATCATGGCCCGCAAGGGTTTTTCGAGCTCATGGCCAAGATGAACGATGGTTTGGACGTGACGTTGGGACCGTCCGTCCAGTTTCTGTCGGCAGAGGAAACCGTTGCGGTGCGCTTCCGGCTGGCATTCACCTCGCGGGCGACCGGCGAAAGCATCGAGATGGGCATGGTCGAGGTCTATACGGTTCGCGAGGGACTGATCGTGGAACTCGACGTGTATTACAAGGACCCGTCGGCGGTCACTGCGTTGCTGGAAACGTAGCGCTTTCGCGGTTCGGTGGATTACCGTCCGGTGCATGTCGCAGACAGTGCTGATCACTGGCGCCTTCGGCCTGGTCGGACCCGAGACGGTTAGGCGGTTCGCGGCCGACGGCTGGCATGTGGTTGCCACCGCTCATCGCAACGTCGACGCACTGTTGCCGCCCGGCGTCGAAACCCGATGGGCCGATGTGACAGATCCCGATCAGGTTGAGCGGTTGGTGTCCGAGGTGGCACCCGACGTGATCGTTCACCTGGCCGCTGTCATTCCCCCATGGATTTATCGTGATCCCGATCTCGGCCGCAAGGTGAATGTCGACGCCACCGCCACGCTGGTGCGTGCCGCCGAAGCCCAGCCGAATCCGCCACTCTTCTTGCATGCGTCGAGTGCGGCCGTATATGGCTCGCGCAATCCCCACCGCCATCCCGAACGGGTAGGTGTGGATACACCGCCCCAGCCGTGCGAGCTGTATGGCGGCCAGAAACTGGAAGCCGAAGAAATTGTGCGATCGTCGAGCCTGCGTTGGGTGGTGTTGCGACTCGGCGGCGTGATCAGTGCCGACCCATCGGTCCAGCCCTTCAGCCTCGACATGCTGTACTTCGGCAGCGCAATGCCGGCCGACGGCCGGGTGCACTGCATCGATACCCGTGATGTCGCAACAGCATTCGCAACTGCCGCGCACGTCGATGTCGTCGGAGAGATCCTGTTGATCGCCGGTGACGACTCGCATCTGCTTCTGCAGAGCGAAATTCCACTGGCTCTGGCCGGCGCTCAAGGTCTGGCGAATGTGCCGCCGAAGGGTCGGCCGGGCAACCCGGACAACGACGGTGATTGGTTTCCGAACGATTGGATGGATGTCACCCGTGCGCAAGAGCTGTTGAAGTTCCAACAACATTCGTGGTCCGACATGCTGGCCGAGATTCGCGCACACGTTGGCTGGAAACGCTATCCGATGCGGCTTGTCGCACCCGTGGTGCGTCAAACCTTTAAACGCCAAGGGGCGTACCGCAAGGCGCCCGGCCAGTACGCGAATGTGTGGGGAGCGCTCAGCTCCAGGTTCGGCCAGACTTCGTTGGACAACGCCGAACCCAACTAGCGTCAGAAAACGATGGTCTGGTTGTCGTGCACGATGACACGGTCCTGGCAGTGCCATAACACCGCCCGGGACAATACCGCGCGTTCGACGTCAGCGCCGACTCGCACCAGATCGTCGACGGTGTCAGTGTGTCTGACGCGCACCACATCTTGTTCGATGATCGGTCCCTCGTCGAGTACTTCGGTGACGTAGTGGGCGGTTGCGCCGACGAGTTTGACGCGCCGTTCCCGGGCTCGTTTGTAGGGTGCCGCGCCAATAAATGCCGGGAGGAACGAGTGGTGGATATTGATCAACGGGCAGCCGATCGTCGCGAGAAACTCCGGCGTGAGTATCTGCATGTAGCGGGCCAGCACCACCAGATCGACATTGCCGCTGAGTAATTGGAGCTGCCGTTGCTCGGCTTCGGCGCGGGTGTCGCGGGTGGCGGGAATGTGGATGAACGGCACGCCGAAGGGGCGCACCCGCTCGGCCAGGTCGGGGTGGTTGGCGATCACCATGGCTATGGATAGCTGGAGTTCGCCTCGCCGGTTGCGCCACAACAGATCTAACAGGCAGTGATCATCCTTGACGGCGACCCGCTTGGGTTTTGCGGCCTCGGTGAACCGGTAGTCGATGCCGAACTCGTCGGCGACGGTGGCGGCGAACTCGCGTTCCAGCCCGTCGATCGCGGCCGTCAACCCCGGCAGGTGAAAGATGGCGCGCTGCAGAAAGGTTCCATCCTCAGGTGCGGTGGAATGCTGGTCCAGGGAGATGATGTTGGCCCCGGCCCGGCTCAGGAAGGCGCTCACCGCGGCAATGATTCCCGGGCGATCGTGGCAGCGAAGCAACAACCGCCCGATGTCTGGGCCTGGCTCGTTCGGTGTTGACACCCACGGCCCCTTCGCCTCGGAATTCGCAGGCCACGATACCGGCGGCAGCACCGACACAAAAGATTCGATCACACCGATCCGGTGCGTCGTGTCACTGACATGCGCCCTCGCGAGTGATGACACATGTGATATCGCGTTTGAGAATTGACCACTGGCCCGCTGATGGTCGCCGATGTGACACCTAAAGAGAAAAGTGCTGTGGCGCAACCGTTCCGAGCGAAGAAGTCCGCGGATCAGTGCGACTCGGGGTGGTGCCCATGGTGCTCATGCTCGGGATCGGGCGAGCCACCCATCATGCGCAGCATCGGCATTCCGCCTGTGGTGAAAAACCGTGCGATCAGTACTGCCGCGATCACCACGAAAATGATGTTGAGCCAGGTGGTGTAGTTCCAGGAGATTCCGCCGGACATG
>JAVROG010000376.1:0-2910 GCA_032162865.1 Mycobacterium sp.
CGCGTTCGATGCGCTTGCCGATGTCCATCATCGTCCAGCCGACGTCATGCACCATCGACTCGCTGGCCACCCCGGACAGCGTCAACATTCCAGCCAACGTCTGCGCCTGGGCGGACGCGAGCAGGGCATCGGCCTCGGTGAGTGACTGCGGCGGGTCGGATCGAAGCATGATGGCACGCTCCACGTTGGCCAGCACCATCCAAGTGTCATTGGACAACTGGTCGCGCACCGCCCTGGCGCTGAGCGCCAAACCGTCCACCGACCGTACGAGCGATCCTGGCCGGTCCGGATCCACCGTCATCGCCCACAGCGTCGAGGGGGCGACGGCAATCATCTCGGCGTGGTCGGTGGCCGCACCGGTGTCGGTCCCGGTGATCTGGCCCAGCGCGGCCATCAGGACGGAAACACACTCGCTTTCCTCGGTGTCCTGGTGGTGCCGGTACACGTGGTAGCGCTCGCGGGCCACGATGAGCAGCCGGGCCATGTTCTCCGCGCGTTCGCCGTAGCGGCCCATCCAGAACAGGTCTGACAGCACACGCGGCGAGCTGACCCCCCAGGTGCCGGCGCCGCTCTTCGCCGGCTGTGGCGCTGATGGCAGCGTCACCATCTCAGTGATCGCGCGCTCCGTCGGTCGCACCCAGATATCTTTAGCCGCAACAGTTTTCAATGTGTAGGCGTCCGGCGCGGGCGCCAGCACGTAACCCAGGCCGCCGATCATCGGGGCATAGCCGCCGCGTTGGGCGACGGTGAACAGGCGCATGCCCACCCCGGCCGACGACAACACTCCAGCGTGGTCGGTGGGTGCCGAGGAGAACGTCGGCAGCTCTTGGCCGACCCACCGCCACGGCGTGGTCTCGATCCGCACCGCGAGTTCGGTCAGCTGCGCTGACGAAAGTGTCGGTCCGACAAGGGTTTCCCCGCCATCGACGGGTTTGATCAACAGCGACGACAGACGCGCCAACAGGTGGGAGAGTTCACTGGCGTAGCCTCCCCAGTACACGGGCGCGGTCTGCAGCAGCGGCTCTTCGCCGAGCATGCGCTCGGCCAGGTCGGGCAGGAATCGCAGCAGCCCAGGGCTTTCCAGGATGCCGCTGCCGACCGTGTTCACCACCGTCACCGTTCCGCGACGCACTGCCTCCACCAGTCCGACTACGCCGAGCCTTGAGTCGGCGCGAAGATCCAGGGGGTCGGCGAACAGCGCGTCGACGCGGCGCAACACCACGTCGACTTGCTTCAAGGTGCCCAGCGAACGCATCCACAACTTGCCGTCGCGCACCACCAGATCGGCGCTCTCCACCAGTGGAAAACCCAGCACCGTAGCCAAATACGCCTGGTCAAACGCCGTCTCCGAGTAGATGCCGGGGCTGAGCACCACCACCATGGGGTCCTGCACCACGTCGGGTGCGGCGTCTATCAGACCCAGCCGCAAGGCCTGCGCGAAGGGTGTCGTCGGGCGTGGGGCGATTTGTTCGTAGAGGTCGGGAATCGCATGCGCCAGCACCCGCCGGTCAGCCAGCGCGTAACCGGCGCCCGACGGCGCCTGGGTCCAGTCGGCGTTGACTTGGAAGCTGCCATCCGGCACCCGGCTGAGGTCACAGCCGTGCATGAACAGCTGGTGATGGCCGGGAACCTTGATTCCGTTGGCGGGCCGCACGTATCCGGGGTTGGCGAACACCAGTTGCGCCGGCAGCAGCCCCTCGGTCAGCAGCCGGCGTGGCCCGTAGAGGTCCGCCAATACGGCGTCGAGCAGTCGGGACCGTTGTACCAGCCCGGCTTCCAGCACATCCCAGTCCGCGGCCGAAACCACCAACGGCAGCGTGTCCAGGCTCCAGGGGCGCGGGTCCGGGGGGTAGCCCCCGGCGGGCACCTCGCGGGCTTGGCTTTCCGAGATCCCGGTGTAGGTGATGCCGTCGTGGTCGACCAGGCTGTGCACAAACGAGCGGAGCCGGTCCAGTCCCGCCCTGCCGCGCTCGGAGATCGCGTCGGCAAGCTCGGTCCAGCCCGGACGTACGTTGCCGCGCGAGTCGACGAGCTCGTCGTAGCCGCCGCCGGGCCCGTCGCGCAGGTCGAACAGGGCTTCCTGGGCGCGCGCGGTGCGGTACCCGGCCACCAGGCGGTCGATGTCATACCGGTCTCCGACCGGAACGGCGACCGTCGGCGATCCGCTCGTGCTCAGTGCCATCGTTGTGCCAATCCTGTGCGTTCCCGAACGCCACTACTGCTGAACGGTACGCACGCGTCGCAGATCGAGGATCCCCGGCGCGCCGATATCTGTTAGGAATCGGGCCTGCTTCTCGCGGATGTCGGCGAGGTCGACTTTGCCCGGAGTGAAGCCGGTCGCTTCGAATCGGCGGGCCCGGCGCGACTCGGCCTCGACGGCGTTGACGGGCGGCTCGTCATAGGAGCGCCCGCCTGGATGGGCGACGTGGTAGGTGCAACCACCGCGCGAGGTTCCGGTGGTCAGGTCGATGAGCTCGAACTGCAACGGAACATCGGTCGATATGGTCGGGTGCAGCGCACTGGGCGGTTGCCACGCCCTGAACCGCACCCCGCCGACGTGGATGTCGGGGTTGTCGGTGGCCAGCAGCGGGACCGGGTAGCCATTGCATGTCACCGCGTAGCGGTGGCGATCGGCGCCGATGATGCGGACCTGGACGCGCTCGACCGACGAGTCGACGTAGCGGGCGGTGCCGGTACCGGTGGACTCCTCGCCGAGGGTGTTCCACGGCTCGATGGCCCCGCGCAATTCGATCTCCACCCCGTCGAACAAGGCGGTGCCGATCCTCGGGAACCGGAATTCGGTGAACGGGTCCAGCCAGCTGGTCTCGAACGCGATGCCGTGTGCGCGCAGGTCCGCTGCCACGTCGGCGATATCCTGAATCAGGAAGTGCGGTAACAGGTATCGCCCAT
>JAVROG010000377.1:0-7697 GCA_032162865.1 Mycobacterium sp.
GCGCGCCCTCTTTCATCGGAGGCGGCCACCAGCATGGCGGCCGCGTCACGGTCCAGGTCCATGCGCAAGGTGTCTTCGACGGCGTTGATCGCCACCGAATCCATGAACTCCAGCATCGCTGGGCGCAACCGCGCGGTAACCCCAAGCACCGCATCGATCGCCGCCTCGACCGAGGAGAAGCTGGCCACCACCACACTCAGCGGGTTCTGTGCCGGCATCAACCGCAGGGTCACTTCGGTGATGATGCCCAGCGTGCCTTCGCTGCCGACAAACAGTTTCGTCAGGCTCAGTCCGGCCACATCCTTCAAGCGCGGCCCGCCTAAGCGGACCGCGGTGCCGTCGGCCAGCACCACCTGCATGCCCAGGACGTAGTCGGTGGTGACGCCGTACTTCACGCAGCACAGGCCGCCCGCGTTGGTGGCGATGTTGCCGCCGATGCTGCAGATCTCGTATGACGACGGATCGGGCGGGTACCACAGGCCTTCTGCGGCGGCGGCATTCTTGACCTCTGCGTTGAACAGGCCCGGCTGGCACACCGCGGTGCGAGTGACCGGGTCGATGGTGATGTCGCGCATCTTCTCCGTCGACAGCACGATCCCGTTGTCGACCGCGGTCGCCCCGCCCGACAGGCCACTGCCGGCGCCCCGGGTCACCACGGGATCTTGATTGGCCGCTGCCCACCGCAGGACAGTTTGCACCTCTTCGGTGCGCCGCGGGCGGACTACGGCCAGCGGCTTGCCCGCCGACGGGTCCAGGGCGCGGTCTTGCCGGTAACCGTCGGTGACGGCGGGGTCGGTGACCACCATTCCGTCGGGCAAGTCGGCACTCAGGCCTGCCAGCAGATCGGCGCTCACGGCCCGATCTTACGGCGCGGAATCGTTGGCAAACTCCGGCTCGCGGTTCAGTTCGCGCAACGACGGCAGCGGGATGCAGAGCACGCCGGTGACCAGGATCGGCAGCGCGAGCGCGAAGAATGCGACGTGCAGTCCGGCGGCGTCGGTTAGCGGGCCGGCCAGCAGCAACCCCAGTGGGCCCGCGCCGTAGGCCAACGACGTCATCACCCCGGTCACCCGGCCCCGCAGATGCTCCGGCGCCCGGGTCTGCATCACGTAGTTGTAGATCGGCTGGATGGGCCCGTAGACCACGCCGATCAGCGCGCACAACACGAGGATCACCGGCAGCGGCGGCAGCAGCGAGATGATCGCCGCAGCCACACCCAGCGTGAGTACCGCGACCAGCATGATGGTGCGTCGCTGCACCCGTTTCACTAGTCCCACATAGCCCAGCGCACCGATCAGGCCGCCGAGTGACAGCGCCATCAGCACCGTGCCCAGCGCCCCCGGTTGATGCCGGTCGCTGAAGTACTTCGGGAACAGCACGCTCTCCATTGGCAGATACAGGGCGGTGACAACGAGGTCGATCAGGGCCAGCGTGCGCAGCACCCGCAGGTTCCAGACGAACCGCAACCCTTCGGCGATCCCCGACCTGAGCCCCTCGGGCCGAGTGGCGTACAGCGGCTTGCCGACGCCCTCGAGTCGCAGCACGGAAATCGCCAGGATGGACAGGGCGAACGCCCCGGCGGTGATCCACATCGTGGTGATGCCGCCGACTGTCGCGATCATCAGGCCGCCGATGCCCGGACCGACCATGAACGCCAGGTTGAGGATCGCTTCGTAGATGCTGTTGACCCGGTCCAGCGACCAGCCCGCCCGGGCGGCCGCTTCGGGCAGCATCGACTGCCGTGCGGTGATGCCTGCCGGGTCGAAGGCGGCCGCGCACGCGCCCAGACCCGCCAGCACCGCGACGTTAACCGCCCCGGTGCCATACGCCAATGCCACCACCGGGACCGCGGCCACCGCGGCGCCGGACAGCGCGTCGGCAATCATCGATACTCGACGACGCCCGAAGTAGTCGACAGCGGTGCCCGCGAGCAGCGTGGAGAACAGCAGGGGCAGCGTCGTCGCGCCGGCCACGATCGATGCTTGTCCTGCACTGCCTTGGCGCTGCAACACCAGCCAGGGAAACGCGACTATCGAGATGCCATCACCCGCACACGCCGTCAGGGTGGCGAACAGGACCAGAAGTGCCGGGCCGCGGCTTTTGTCGTTCATGGATATCGCGGCTGAATCTAACGCCAAACCGGACCCGGAACCACCGAATTTCGGCCCCGCCGGCGCAATGCAGGATGTAGGTGTGCTCACCCATCCCAATACCGGACAGGCTTTCGGTTCGCCGGTCGACCCCGGCTCGGGGTGGCCGGGTGATCGCGCGACGAAGCGGACCCCGGTGGCCGCTGACGCCGCGCAGGTCGTCACGTTGGCCGAACGAGCGGCCTCGATCACCGAACTCGACGCTGCGATCAGCGTGTGCCGGGCCTGTCCGCGGCTGGTCACCTGGCGTGAGGAGGTCGCCGTGGTGAAGCGCCGGGCCTTCGCTGACCAGCCGTACTGGGGCCGTCCGGTGCCGGGCTGGGGATCGGAGCGGCCGTGGTTGTTCATCGTCGGGCTGGCGCCCGCCGCACACGGCGCCAACCGGACCGGACGGATGTTCACCGGTGACCGGTCGGGCGATCAGCTGTACGCGGCACTGCACCGCGCTGGACTGGTGAACCAACCGACCAGTGTTGACGCTGCGGACGGGTTGCAGGCCAACCAGATTCGGATATCCGCACCGGTCCGGTGCGCGCCCCCGGCAAACGCCCCGACTCCGGCCGAACGGACGACTTGCACGCCCTGGCTGGACGCCGAATGGCACCTGGTGTCCGATCGTGTCAAGGTGATCGTGGCCCTGGGCGGGTTCGGCTGGCAGGTTGCGCTGGGATTGCCGGTCGCAGTGGGGGCGCGCAAGCCAAAATTCGGTCACGGCGTGGTTGCGCAGCTACCTTCCGGAGTCCGGTTGCTCGGCTGCTACCACCCGAGTCAGCAAAACATGTTCACGGGTAGGTTGACTCCGGCAATGCTCGACGACATCTTCCGGGAGGCGAAACAACTTGCGGAAATTGGGTAGGGATCAGGTGAAGCCTTGACCAGCATTCTGGTTTCCGGTGCCAGCGTCGCGGGCACGGCCCTGGCCTATTGGCTTGGACAACGCGGCAATTCGGTGACCGTGGTGGAGCGTCATCCCGGGTTGCGGCCCGGTGGGCAGGCGATCGACGTTCGGGGTCCGGCGCTGACGGTGCTCGATCGGATGGGTCTGCGGGAAGCCGCCGAAGCCAAGAAGACCCGCATCCGCGGTGCCTCCGTTGTCGACCGCGACGGCAACGAGCTGTCCCGGGACACCGAAGCGACGCCGACCGGTGGCCCGATCGATAATTCCGACATCGAGTTGCTGCGCGACGACCTGGTGGACCTGCTGTACGGCGCTACCGAATCGACCACCGAGTACCTTTTCGACGACACCATCACCGCCTTGGACAATCGTGGCCCCGCGGTGGACGTGACGTTCGAACGCGCGTCCGCCCGAAGCTTTGACCTGGTCATCGGTGCCGACGGCCTGCATTCCAATGTGCGCAAGCTGGTCTTCGGCCCCGAGGAGCGCTTCATCAAGAGGCTGGGGACGCACGCGGCTATTTTCACCGTCCCCAACTTCTTGGAGCTGGACTTCTGGCAGACGTGGCATTACGGGGACGCCAGCATGGCCGGGGTGTACAGCGCGCGCAATAACACCGAGGCCCGGGCCATGTTGGGCTTCATGGACACCGAGCTGCGGATCGACTTCCGTGACACCGAAGCCCAATTCGCTGAGGTGGAACGGCGGATGGCCGACGACGGCTGGGTACGCCCGCAGCTGCTGCAGTACATGCGGTCCGCGCCGGATTTCTACTTCGACGAAATGTCGCAGATCGTGATGGATCACTGGTCGATCGGGAGGGTGGCGCTCGTCGGTGACGCCGCATACTGCTGCTCGCCGCTCTCGGGCCAAGGGACCAGCGTCGCCCTGCTGGGTGCCTACATCCTGGCCGGCGAGATCAAAGCGGCAACCCTGCACGACGGCGTCGACCACGGCTTAGCCTTTACCAACTACTTCAAGCGGTTTCAGGCCTACACCAAGCGCACCCAATTTCTGGCCACCGACAACATTCCGGGCGGTGCGCCGATATCGCAGGAGCAGTTCGAGCTCATCATCAACTCGATCACGCTGCTGAACTACTGAGGAGCCGGAAGGCCCGCCGGGAAGGTTCCCGCGGGTGCATGCGTTGAGAGCATAGTGCGTCTTTCTGTTCTTGACCTTGTGCCGGTGCGCACCGATCAGTCGACTCCGGATGCGCTGGCGGCCACGGTGTCGCTGGCGCAGACCGCAGACCGACTCGGTTACACGCGCTACTGGATAGCCGAACACCACAACATGCCGTCGGTGGGCGCCACCAGCCCGCCGGTGCTGATCGCCTACCTCGCCGCGCAGACCGCGCAACTGCGGCTCGGGTCGGGTGGGGTGATGCTGCCCAATCACGCGCCGCTGGCGGTGGCCGAGCAATTCGCGCTGCTGGAGGCGGCCGCGCCGGGGCGTATCGACCTCGGCATCGGGCGGGCGCCCGGCTCCGACCCCGTCACTTCTTATGCGCTGCGCGCCGGCCGAGACGATCGCGATATCGAGAACTTCCCCGAATATCTCGACGATGTGGTCGCGCTGATGGGAGCCCGTGGCGTGCGGGTGCCGCTGCGCTCTGGGGATTACACGCTCAAGGCGACCCCCGCTGCAGCCAGCGAACCGCGGCTGTGGCTACTGGGGTCCTCGATGTACTCCGCACACCTGGCCGCGGCCAAGGGATTGCCCTACGTATTCGCCCATCACTTCTCGGGTAATGGCACCGAAGAAGCGCTGGAGCACTACCGGTCGCACTTTCGGCCCAGCGATCTGGCATCCGAGCCGGTGACCTTCTTGACGGTGAACGCCGTCGTGGCCGAAACACGTGACGAGGCAACGGCATTGATTTTGCCGAACCTGCAGATGATGGCGCGGCTGCGTACCGGGCAACCGCTTGGAGCGGTGCAGCTCGTCGAAGAGGCGCACCAGGCCACGCTCACCGCGCAACAGCAGCACATCGTGGACAGTGGGCTGGCGCGGGCCGTCGTCGGCGCACCCGATGAAGCCGCCGAACAACTGCGGGCCCTCGCCGAACGGTTCGACGTCGACGAGGTGATGGTGCACCCGGTCGCATCGGCCCACCGTGGCACCAACCCCGCGACCGGACCCGCCCGGGTCGCCACGCTCGAGCTGCTGGCCAAGGAGCTGTTCTAGTCCGGCACGGTTGCTTGCTGCGGCGTGCTGGCAGCGGGATTCGGAGCGTGGGTGCTGATCCAGTGCGGCAGGTCGTTGGCGGGCAGCGGCGGAGTGTGCACGAAACCCTGAGTGATGCTGCAGCCGTATTGGCGTAGCGCTGCCAACGTCAACTCGTCTTCGACTCCCTCGGCGACGAGATCTGCGCCGAGGCTTTCGGCCAACGCCACGGTGGACCGCACGATGGCCACCGATCGCGGGTCCTGGGCGAGGCGTGCCACAAATACCTTGTCCAGCTTCAGTTCATCTACCGAAACATCTTGCAGGCGAGCCAAAGACGACCATCCGGTGCCGTAGTCGTCCAAGGAGATCCGCACGCCGAGGCGCTGCAACGCGGCGACGGTACTACGGGACCGCGCCGAATCGACGATCGTGCTTTCGGTGATCTCGATGATGAGCGCTTCGGCGGGCAGGCCGTGGGTCTGCAGCAACTTCTCAATCGTGCCGACGAGGTCGAGATCGAGCAGGTTTGTCGTCGACAGGTTAACCGCGATGGTCAGCGGCATGCCCTGGTCGCGCCAGAACCGGGTCTGTTTGAGGGCGAGGTTGACCGTTCGATTGGCGATCTTGCGCATCAGACCGGCGCGTTCGGCCCCCGGCAGGAACTCCTCCGGCAGCAGCAGCCCGCGGCTGGGATGGTGCCAGCGCAACAGCGCCTCGACGCTGTGGACACTGCCGTCGCTGGCGTTGATCTTGGGTTGGTAGTGGCACGTCAGCTCGTTGTCTTCGGTGAGCGCGATGCGCAGTTCTTCAATGAGGTTGGGATCGTTGTCGCGATATAGCTCGAAGGCCGAGTCATACACCGCAATCTTGCTTTTGGTGGATTTTGCGTGCGGCATGGCCATCTCGGCGAGGTTCAGCAGGTCCTGCGGATGATCACAGTGGTCGGGGTACAGCGCGATAGCGATGCTGCCGTCTACCTGAAGGGTTATCGGGTCCAGCGCGAACGGTTCATTTAACGCCTCGAGCAGACGACCCGCCTGAGCCCGCGCGGCGATGAGGTCCGCGCCGTCGGCGAGCAGGATCGCGAATTCGACTTCGCCCGCGCGGGCAAGTAGGTCTTCGCGACGCACGTTCTGGGACAGGCGATTTGCGATTTGGCACAACAGCTCGTCAGCGAAATGACGCCCGACCGAGTCGTTGATTTCGCGAAACTCGTGCAGCTGCAACAACAGCAGGGCCCGACGAGCCGGTGCCCTGATGGTCAACGGGGGTCCGACGGCAACTCCGGCGGGCGGGCGGACGGGAACCTCGGTCAGCGCTGTCGCCAGCGAGCGCCGGTTGGGCAGCGTGGTCAGCTCGTCGGTCATGGCGTGTTTGTGGTTTTCGGCCAGGATGCTGACTTCGCGGAAGGTCACCGAGAAGCGCGCCGCAACCGCGATCAGGCTCAGCGCGGCCAGCGTCGGCGCGACTCGGGACTCATGACTCAACGCGGTGACGGCCAGCGCCACGATGGTGCACATAACCGGAGCGACGTACGAACTCAGTCCGCGTTTCGGCAACGGCGGCACCGAGGACCAGGCCGCCCAGCTGGCCATCGCCACCAATAGGGACGACGCGGGCCAGAACGCATCGAGCATCGTGCCGACCCGGTAGTCGCTGGCCGACGTCTCGAAGAGATACGCCGTGTCCGCGGCTGCCACCAGAAAGAACCCCGCCACCAGCAGACCCCATCGGAACTCGTTGCGCCAGCCCAGAATTGGCAGCATACCGGCGGCGAGAGCCAACAAGAGCAGATCGCCCCACGGATAAATCAGGCCCACCAGCACGGTGGCCGGCGCCCGTGCCACGGCGCCATGGATGGGGCCGGCCGTCAGTGCTGCGCCCACCGATGCCATGGCCAACCCGCACACCACGGAGTCAAGCCGAACAGGCATGGGCAACCGCTTGAGGCGGCTTCGCATGAGCAGCAGCAGACCGACGTAGGCCAGCGGATAAAACGCGAGATACGCCGGATCGGCAATGGACGGCGACTGACCATCCGGCACCCAACGGACATAGATGAGGTCACCCAGCGCCGACGACGCCATGCCCAACGCGATGGCGGTCCACGCCGCCCGATCGGCCTTCACGCGATAGGCGCGAATGGCGATCAACAACGCGGCGAACAGGTTCAACGCGGGATACAGGACATTGGCAAAAAACGGGCTGTGATCGGCGTGCGGGTCAGGCAGGCAGGACGACGCAAAGACGATCACGCCAATTGCCAACACCGCCAAGGCAATCCGGATACCCGTCGGCGGCCATCGAATGCTGGCCGCCAGGTCGGGTGGTTCTTCGGAAGACGGCTTCGTCGCAGCTACCAGTGGCTTGATGGTGCGTGCCAGCGCGGTCACATTGGCGGAGTTGCCTGCTGGGCCAAAGGCACCCCGGGGGATCCGTCCGGAGTCGACGTCGCCCTCCGGACCGCTCTTGAAGGC
>JAVROG010000378.1:0-10450 GCA_032162865.1 Mycobacterium sp.
TTTCGCCTTGTTCCCCGACTGTCTACAGGTGTGTCGTTTCTCACGAATATTTGCCCGAAATTCGGGCAGGGTGACTACCATGCCGCCCACTCCCGCGATGCTGGTGCGTTTGTGCTCTGAGCAGGAGTGGTCCGCCGCCCGCGATAAAGGCTGGATCCATCCCGAGTCTGACGATTCCGCTGTCGAGGGGTTCGTCCACCTGTCGACGATCGAGCAGGTGCACCTACCCGCGAACCGGCTCTACCGCGGCCGTCGTGACATGGTCCTGCTGCACATCGACGCCGCCGCGCTGGACGCACCCGTGCGGTGGGAGCCGGGTGTGCCGACGGACCCGCAGTCGATGCTGTTTCCGCATCTGTACGGCTCGCTGCCGATACGCGCCGTTCTCAAAGCCGTCGGCTACCCGCCGGCACCCGACGGCAGCTTCCCGCCGTTCGTCCAACCCCGGGAGACGACCTAAGGGTCAAGCAGGGCATCGGCTTCAATCTCCACCAACAACTCGGGGGCAATCAGAGCGGAGACCTCGACCATGGTGGCGACCGGACGGATCTCCCCGAAAAACTCAGCGTGCACCTCGCCGACCTCGCGCCAGCGAGCAATATCCGTCACATAGATGCGTGTCCGGACCACGTCGGCGAGCGTAGCTCCAGCGTCGCGAAGCGCTATCTCGATGCGGCGCAGAGCATCTCGGGTCTGTGCGCTGATAGCGTCCCCGCTCCCGGTGGTTCCGGCCACCGCCACGTGCGGGCCGATACGCACCGCACGCGAGTAACCCACGATCGATTCGAAGTCGGAGTCCGACGAGACATTGCGGCGGCTGGCTGACATGGAGGACACGCTACGACGTGGACCGAGACGTCTCTTTACCTGCGCAGCATCTGCTGGTAGCAGTGCTTACGTGGGCAGCATGTCGGCAAGCCGCTGGCGCTCGAGGGTCGCCGTCATTACGGTCGCAGCGTCAATCACCGGCTGCCACGCCTCGCGGCACGGCACCGCCTCCCTGAACGATGAGGTTCGGGATGGTGATTTCGCGTTCACCGTGACGGCGATCAACCTCGGAGTGCCCCAGACCGGAAATCAGACCGCACAGGGCGTGTTCGTGGTCGTCCAACTCATGGTCAGGAACATCAGCGGCGGGGCGCGATCCGTGTACTGCCAAAACCAGATTCTCAAAGACTTCGCGGGCAAGAGATACGACAACGCCGTCAACATCGGCAACCGGAACGATCTGACCACCGTCGAGCCAGGCCGACAGGTGCACATCACGTGCGCCTTCGACGTGCCGACCGGGTCGCTACCGGCCAGTCTGCAGGTCCACGATGCGCGGTATTCCAGCGGAGTGACCGTGACGCTGCTGGGACGGCGGTGACGTTTAGTCCAGGTAGTCGCGCAGGACCTGCGAACGGCTGGGGTGGCGCAGCTTCGACATCGTCTTGGACTCGATCTGGCGAATGCGCTCGCGGGTTACCCCGTACACCTGCCCGATCTCGTCGAGGGTGCGCGGCTGACCGTCGGTGAGGCCGAACCGCAGCCGTACGACGCCGGCTTCGCGTTCGGAGAGCGTGTCCAGCACCGACTGCAATTGGTCCTGCAACAGGGTGAACGACACCGCGTCGACGGCCACCACAGCTTCACTGTCTTCGATGAAGTCACCGAGCTGACTGTCGCCCTCGTCGCCGATGGTCTGGTCCAGCGAAATGGGCTCGCGGGCGTATTGCTGGATCTCCAGCACCTTCTCCGGCGTGATGTCCATTTCCTTGGCGAGCTCCTCAGGGGTGGGCTCGCGGCCCAGGTCCTGCAGCAGCTCGCGCTGGATACGGCCCAGCTTGTTGATGACCTCGACCATGTGCACCGGGATGCGGATGGTGCGGGCCTGGTCGGCCATGGCGCGGGTGATGGCCTGCCGGATCCACCACGTCGCGTACGTGGAGAACTTGTAGCCCTTGGTGTAGTCGAACTTCTCCACCGCGCGGATCAGACCGAGGTTGCCTTCCTGGATGAGGTCCAGGAAGGCCATGCCACGGCCGGTGTAGCGCTTGGCCAGCGACACCACCAGACGCAGGTTGGCTTCGAGCAGATGGTTTTTCGCCCGGTCGCCGTCGCGGCAGATCCACATCATGTCGCGGCGTTGTGCGGCGGGCAGCTTTTCGCCGCGGTCGGTCAATTCCACCATCAGCTGCGTCGCGTACAGGCCGGCCTCGATCCGCTTGGCCAGCTCGACTTCTTCCTCGGCGTTCAGCAGCGCCACTTTGCCGATCTGCTTCAGATAGGCGCGGACCGAGTCGGCGGATGCGGTGAGTTCGGCATCCTTGCGGGCCTGACGCAGCGCCTCGGACTCGTCTTCGTCCCAGACGAAATCGCCCGAGGCCTTGTCCTTTTCGGTGGGCTCGGCGATCTCCTCGTCTTCCTCGGTGACAGCGTCGGTGACCGCGCCGGCCGGGACAACCACAGCGCCCTCGACCTCGCCGTCAGCCGCTTCGAGCACCGGGTCCTCGGCGTCCGGTGCCACGTCTTCTACCAGGTCTTCGAGGCTCAGGTCGGCGGCATCGATCTCGAGATCTTCGCCGGGCTCGACGTCGATGTCGGCGTCGGTCTCGAGCTCCTCGGCGACGTCCAGTACAACATCGGCGTCAGTCGAGATGTCATCGCCGCCCTTGGGTTTAGCTGCGCCGCGCGCCGCCGGTGCCTTCACGGCAGCTTTGGCGCGGGTCTTCGTCGAAGCTCCTCCGGACCCGTCGTCTGTCGCGGGCCTTGCGGCTTTAGTTGCTCGCTTTGCTGGAGCGGAGCCGTTGGCGGCCTTAGCCGCTGTGCGCTTGGCGGGAGACTTCGCGGCGGTGCGTTTCACCGGCTCATCAGTCGCCGGAGTTGCCTTCGTCGCTGCCACGTACACCCCTTCGGTTGGACGCACTTCCGGTGGGTCTGGGCATGGTTGACCGAAAGTGTCTGCTATGTCGAATGTCGGCGTTTGATATCAGCGTGAATACTCGCGCGCTATCGGGTTGGGCGGCCGCCGAGAACCATTGTAACTTCACCACGCACGTGAACTGGCCGAGCGGACGAAATTCAGTGCGTCACGTCCTCGACAGATGCCATGGCCGCACCGACGATACCGGCATTATTCTGCAGCGCGGCGGGTACCACCGGGGTGCGGTTTTCCAGCAAATGCACCCATTTGTCGGCCTTGCGGCTGATCCCGCCGCCGGCGATGAACAGATCGGGCCGGATCGCGTTTTCGATGGCGACCAGCACCTTGGTCACCTGTTTGGTCCACTTTTCGTAGCTCCACCCGTTTTTTTCTTTGACCGACGAGGCGGCCCGTTGTTCGGCCTCCTTGCCACCAACCTCGAGGTGTCCGAACTCGGTGTTGGGGATCAGCCTGCCGTGGTGAATGACGGCCGAGCCGATACCGGTTCCGAAGGTCAAAAGAACAACCAGGCCGAATTTGTCCTTGCCGGCGCCGAATCGCTCCTCGGCCAATCCGGCCGCGTCGGCGTCGTTGAGAATTGTGACGTCCTGGCCGTCGAGTTCGGCGCTGATGATGTCGCTCACGTTGGTCCCGATCCAGGCCTTGTCCACGTTGGCCGCCGTTTGCACGATGCCGTGGGTGACGACGCCGGGATAGGTCACCCCGAGCGGGCCGGTCCAGCCGAATGCGTTGACGACTTCGGCGATGGTCTTGGCAACGGCTGCGGGAGTCGCCGGTTGCGGGGTCAGCAGTTTGACCCGATCGCCGATCAACTGTCCGGTGTCCAGGTCAACGATCGCGCCCTTGATACCGCTGCCGCCGACGTCGATTCCGAACCCTCGGCGCTGCGGCGTGGCGGCTCCTTTTTCTGAGGCGGCGTCGGTCCCAGAAACGGTGCTGGTCATCGGAATCTCCTCGCGAGACTTGGTGGTCCGCCCACCTTAGCGACCTCCCCGGGTGAGGCGGGTTGCGCCCGTTCACGGGTCGGCGGCTGTGGTGCGATAGAGCGGTGACACCACCCGACTATGACGTCGCGGACCTCGCGCGGCTGCGCGCGACAGCCGAAACGGTCGCCGCCGAGGCGGCCGCATTCGTCCGGCGCCGACGCGCCGAGGTCTTCGGATCCGGAACCGGCCTTGGAACCGGCCCTAGCTCTGCGGTGCGCTCCAAAACGACCCCGACCGATCCGGTGACGGTGGTGGACACCGATGCCGAACGTCTGCTGCGCGAGCGGTTGGCCGTACTTCGGCCCGGTGACCCCATCCTCGGTGAGGAGGGTGGCGGCCCGGTGCACACCGATGATTCGGGGGGCACGGGCCAACAGAGAACCGCCGACGCGGTCACCTGGGTGCTTGATCCCATCGACGGGACGGTGAATTTCGTCTACGGCATCCCGGCCTACGCAGTGTCGGTGGGTGCGCAGATCGGCGGCGTGTCCGTGGCGGGCGCGGTCGCCGATGTCGTTGCCGGCCGGGTGTATTCGGCCGCGACCGGCTGCGGGGCGCACGTCACCGACGAGCGCGGCACGCACCCATTGCAGTGCACGGCCGTCGACGACTTGTCGATGGCGTTGCTGGGCACTGGATTCGGCTACGCGCCGCAGCGCCGGGTCCGCCAGGCCGCGTTGCTGGCCCAAATGCTGCCGGTGGTCCGCGACGTGCGTCGGATCGGTTCGGCGGCTTTGGACCTGTGCATGGTTGCGGCCGGCCAGTTGGACGCGTACTACGAGCACGGGCTGCAGGTGTGGGATTGGGGGGCGGGCGCGCTGATCGCCGCTGAGGCAGGGGCACGTGTGGAGCTGCCGCCGCAGGATGTGAGCGGCGCGGGTTTGGTGGTCGCGGCAGCGCCGGCCATTGCCGAGCAGTTGCTGGCGGCCCTGCGGCGGTTCGGCGGCCTGGATCCGATCCTGGACTGAGCTTCGGGCGACTGCTCGGCGGTCAGCAGCTGCTGGCGTGAATCTTTGCCAGCAGCGCGTGATCGGCCGGCTCGGTGGCACCCGGACGCAGGGTGGCGAGCACGGTGTCGGTGTTGTCGTTGTGCGCCAGCGCGCTGAAGTCGGTGCCGAGCGCAAGGTCCACGGAGTCGTCACCCCGACTGTCGTGGAACAGCTCGGTGCACGGAGCCACCAGCCACAGCGCGGCCGCGGTCGCTTGTCCGGCGGTGCCGAAGCGGATCTGGCCCTGGCAATTCAGTCGGGTGCCGGCATAGACGGGATCGTTGGCGGAGGTCGGTTGCGCAAAGCCCAGATCCTGTAGCGCCCCGGCGATGTCGCCGGCCTGGCCGCCGCGGCCGCTGGCATTGAGAACGCGGACCCTGGTATCGCTCAATTTGGCGGGTGTGACGTCGATCATGTCCGACCGGGACACCTGCTCGCCCAGCTTGGCCGGCGCCGCCGTGCCGGTCGGGTCCGGGGGAGGGTTGCAGACCGCGATCTCGCGGACATCTGTCGGTCGGGTCAGGGCCGCCGTCCACACCACACCCGTCGCCACGACCAGGAGAATCACGACGATGATGGCGGGGCGGGAGTTGCGCCGCCGGAAAGGCCGACCGTGCTTGTCAAAGGCGGTACCCTCGGTGATGTGTGCGACCACACGTGCACTCTAATCACACCGTAAACAGCCTGTTTAAGGGCTGGTACAAGGGTCGATCCAATGGTGTGACGTAAATCACAGTCGATTCACCCGCAATACGGGCACGAATCATTTGGTGCAGGCGTTCGACGCTGGTACAAAGCGAGCCTTGGGTTATGAGGCCTAGTGGGGAGTAGAGGATGCCTACCGACTATGACGCTCCGCGGCGTACCGAGACTGACGACGTCTCGGAGGATTCGCTGGAGGAGCTCAAAGCGCGACGGAACGAGGCGGCGTCGGCGGTGGTCGATGTCGATGAGTCCGAATCCGCTGAATCTTTCGAGCTACCGGGCGCCGACTTGTCCGGCGAAGAGTTGTCTGTGCGCGTGATTCCTAAGCAGGCCGACGAGTTCACCTGCTCGAGTTGCTTTTTAGTGCAACACCGCAGCCGGCTGGCCGGCGAGAAGAACGGCATGATGATCTGTACCGACTGCGCGGCGTGATCGGTCAACTTCGTAATGCCGACAGCACCCGCTCCGGGTGACGGCAGCTCACCAGCCAGTACGGCGTCGGATCGTCTGGATCATCGAGAACCAGCAGAACCATCGGGCCGACCCAGGCCCGGTGCAGGACATAGGCCGCCGGATCGAGTTGGCGGCCTAATGCCGCCGACTTCGCGGTACGCGCTATCTCAGCCGATCGTGAAATCACGGTGACGGGCAGATGCGCGTGGCCGGCCCACAGTTCGATCCCGCTGTCGTCGGCGCAGACCCGGACCTCGACACGTCCCAACCAGAGCAACGCGCCGGTCGCAACAGCGAACAGCGTGACGAACGGTAACCACTCGGGCAGGGACCGCACACCCAGGTTGACTTCGTACGCGACGATGGCCGCCAGTCCGAAACCCAGCGGCCACCACCACAAAGGCACCCACAGCCGCTCGCGATATCGCACGCTTTGCGGCGCGACGCGCGTATCGGACACTCGGTCAAGGGTAGTCTGTGGCCCCGTGTCGAACAGTCTGGCCGTAGTCCGTCTCGACCCGGGGCTTCCTATGCCCAGTCGCGCGCACGAAGGTGACGCCGGGGTTGATCTCTGCAGCGCCGAAGACGTCGAGTTGGCGCCAGGGCAGCGCGCCCTGGTGCGGACGGGCGTTGCGGTCGCGATCCCGCTGGGCATGGTCGGGTTGGTCCATCCGCGCTCGGGATTGGCGTCCCGCGTGGGGCTTTCGATCGTCAATAGTCCCGGCACCATCGACGCGGGCTATCGTGGCGAGATTAAGGTCGCGCTGATCAACCTCGACCCCACCACGCCGATCGTGGTGCATCGCGGCGACCGCATCGCACAGTTACTGGTGCAGCAGGTCGAGTTGGTCGAGTTGGTCGAGGTCTCCTCCTTCGACGAGGCTGGGCTGGCCGAAACATCCCGTGGCGACGGCGGCCACGGTTCCTCCGGCGGACACGCAAGTTTGTGACCCCCGGCGACGATGCATCGCGAAGCGATGAAAAGGAGCGGCGCTCGTGAGGGCATTCGGTAGGCGTACACGCAAGGACGAGACTTCAGGCACGCCGACGGGCGACCCCGTCGAACCGGTCGACCCCGTCGACCCCGTAGCCCCGGAGGACGTCGCCGAGGAATCCGCCCACGACGGCGATGCCGAGCCAGAAGGCCCGTTCGACATTGAAGACTTCGACGACCCGGCTGCCGCCGAAGTTGCCCGACTCGACCTGGGCTCGGTGCTGATTCCGATGCCGTCGGCGGGCCAGGTGCAGGTCGAATTGACCGAGACCGGAGTTCCCAGCGCCGTGTGGGTCGTCACGCCCAACGGTCGATTCACCATTGCGGCCTACGCGGCGCCAAAGACTGCGGGCTTGTGGCGTGAGGTGGCCGCCGAGCTTGCCGAATCGTTGCGCAATGACTCGGCCAAGGTCTCCATCAAGGACGGCCCGTGGGGTCGCGAGGTGGTCGGTACCGCCTCAGGCGTGGTGCGCTTCATCGGTGTCGACGGTTACCGCTGGATGATCCGGTGCGTGGTCAATGGACCGCAAGAAACCATCGACGCCTTGAGCGACGAGGCGCGTGCGGCATTGTCGGACACCGTGGTTCGTCGTGGGGACACCCCGCTACCGGTACGAACGCCGCTGGCGGTTCAACTGCCCGAACCGATGGTGCAGCAGCTGCGGGAGGCCGCCGCTGCCCAAGAGGCCGGGGCAGAGGATTCCGACCCGGCTTCAGAGCCAGCCAATGCGCCGCAACCGTCCAATGAGCCGACCGCGCGGCGAAGCGCCGAAGGGTCGGCGATGCAACAGTTGCGCAGCACGTCGACCGGCGGTTAGCCGCGCAAATTCCGTCGAAGCGGCGCCGCGGTCAGCTTGCGTCCGCAAGAGCGGCCAGGCACGCGGCGCCCAATGCGGCCGTGTGCGCTCCCATCTCGTCCAGTGTCAGCGTGCGCAGCGCCGCCTGGGGCGCCGCGGCCACCCAGTCCACCGCCACCTGCAGCGGGTGAATCGGATCGTTGACCGCCGCCACCACGCCCAAGGGCGGGGCCAGGCGGGACAGCTCGGCACAGCTGGGAGCGACGTAGGCCGCCGCCTCCTCCATGGCGTCGGGCAACTGCGGCCACTGAACCCGCCAGGACCGGGCCAGTTCGTCGGCCAACCAGGGCGGACTGGACGCCCGCATCTGCGACGTGGTGGCTTCCAGACCGTCGCGGCGCAACTGCGCTGCCGTGTATCGCGCAGCGTGCGCGGCGGGAGCTGAGCTCGAATCCCCGTTCCAGGCCGGCAGCGCCGCCAGCACGGCGATGGTTTGCTCTGGGTGGGCCAGAGCCCACGTGGCAGCCACCGCGGCACCGAGCGAGACACCGCCCACCCCGATCGGACCCTGGCGAGCCGCATCGTCCAGGGCGGCGAGGTAGCCGTCGATCAGTCGGTCGGGTCGCGGCGCAGGTGTGACCAAGATCGCTCCAGCACCCTGCAGCGGTTCGGAAAATGCCCGGTAGACGTAGTTATCGTCGGACCCGGTCCCCGGCAACAACACGGTTGTGACACCGCGTAAATCGACAGTCACCCCCCCATACTGCCCGGAGTCCACAGGCGATCAGAGGGCAGTGGTTTCATCCGTGTGGCATGAGGGAACCAACAGGTCTACGGTGGCCGTTGGCATGTTGGAATACCGGTAGCTAGCAAAGCTTCCTTAACGACGTTGGATTGTCAGGAGTGGCCATGGGGGCCCAAGGTTATCTACGCCGGCTCACCCGTCGGTTGACGGAGGACCCGGAGCAACGCGACGTCGAAGAACTTTCCGACGAAGTACTCAATACCGGCGCGCAGCGCGCTATCGACTGCCAGCGCGGCCAAGAGGTCACGATGGTGGGCACGCTGCGCAGCGTCGAAACGAACGGTAAGGGATGTTCCGGCGGTGTTCGCGCGGAACTGTTCGACGGCAGCGACACGGTGACGCTGGTGTGGCTGGGTCAACGGCGCATTCCCGGCATCGACTCGGGCCGCACACTGCGGGTGCGCGGCCGGCTCGGCAAGCTGGAAAACGGGACGAAGGCCATCTACAACCCGCACTACGAAATTCAGCGGTGACGGCTCTCGCCATTTGGGGCACGTCGGATTCCCGTGAGCACTAACCGCTTCAGCGCCGAGCAGCTGCTTGAACAGGCCGGTGGTGTCAGCGGCCTCATCTACTCATCGCTGCCTGTCGTGACATTCGTGATCGCGTCCAGCGTCGCAGGCTTGCTGCCCGCGATCGGAAGCGCGCTTGCGACCGCGGCCCTGGTCATGGTGTGGCGGCTGATCCGCCGAGACTCCATCCAGCCCGCCGTATCCGGATTCTTCGGCGTGGCTGTCTGCGCGCTGATCGCCTACCTGGTTGGGCAGTCGAAGGGCTACTTTCTGCTCGGCATCTGGACGTCGTTGGTCTGGGCCGTCGTCTTCGCGGTGTCGATCCTGATTCGCCGACCGGTGGCGGGCTACCTGTGGAGCTGGGCGACCGGCCGCGACAACAGCTGGCGCAACGTGTCGCGGGCTGTCTACGCGTTCGACATCGCGACGTTGTCCTGGATGCTGGTGTTCGTCGCGCGATTCACAGTCCAGGGGCACCTCTACGAAGCCGGCAAGACCGGCTGGCTCGGGGTGACGCGGATCGCGATGGGATGGCCGCTGACGGCGCTGGCTGCTCTGGTGACGTACGGGGCGATCAAGGCCGTGCTGCGTGCCACTCCGCCAGCCGGAGACGACGCGCTGCCTGCCGGAGACGACACGCTGCCTGCCGGAGACGACGCGGAGCACGCGGTAGCCGGGCCGAGCGGCGCCGACATCGATGGGGACGACGCCCGCTGATTGATCGCCGCGCTGGCGATCGCCACGGGTTATATGGCCTCTAGCAGCAGCTTTCGCAGGTCCTCTTCGGCCTCGGTGACCGCCACGAACAACAGCTCGTCGCCACCCTCCAGCGGTTCGTCGCCCTGGGGAACGATCACGCGTGGCCCCCGCAGAATCGTCACCAACGAGACATCTCGCGGCAATTGGAGCTTGCGCACCGGCTTGCCCCCCCATGGCGTGTCGTCGGGCAGGGTGATCTCCACGAGGTTGGCCTGGCCCTTGCGGAATTCCATCAGTCGCACCAGGTCGCCGACGGCAACGGCCTCCTCGATCAGTGAGGCCAGCATGCGTGGAGTGGACACCGCCACGTCGACGCCCCAGGCATCGGTGAACAGCCACTCGTTGCGTGGGTCATTCACCCGTGCCACCACCCGGGGAACCGCGAACTCGGTTTTGGCCAACAGGCTGAGAACCACGTTGACCTTGTCGTCACCCGTAGCGGCGACTACAACGTCGAAATCCTCGAGGTGCATGGCTTCCAGCAGGCTCAGCTCGCAGGCGTCGCCCAGCAGCCAGTGGGCGGC
>JAVROG010000379.1:0-4136 GCA_032162865.1 Mycobacterium sp.
AGGGTGACCATGCACCATCGGCCGGAATAACCGTGTCCACGCGAACTTCTGGGAATGGGACTGCTCCCACTCGCCCGCGGCGATACCCGGACTGCCGCCCAGCGTGCTTCCGTACCCCCAGATGAGAAATGGCATGTCTGTGGGGAAGCCCTCAGTGCCGGTCGGCAGTGGTGGCATTTGTACCGAGGCCGACCACACTTCTCCGTCGGGATGCTCGCCTTGCCGCATGAACAATGCGCTGGCCCGGGCCACGGTCCTTCCGTTCTGCACTAGCGCACCGTCGACGAGTTTGATGCGGCGGCCGTCGCGCTGCACCGAGGTCTGAATCTGCACCGGCTCCAGCGGAACCGGACGGAGCAGGTCGACCGTGAACCGGGCCGGCACAAACTCCGGGGCAATGCCGGACTGCTCTATTCCCCAACCCAACAAACCGCCGATAATCTGACCGCCCATCACCGCGCCCCACGGTCCCCGCGTCATCACGCCCGGCAGATAGGAGTCACCGTCGACAGTGAAGAACGCCTCGGGCATGATGGCGGAATTGTCGATCGTCACCGCTATCACGATAGGACACCCGAGAGCGAGGTGCGGGCATGCCTCCAAACGCCCGTGTGATCGAAATTCCCCGCGGCCGCAACCCATTCCCCCAATCCGGGGTTTCCACCGAAGCCAACGGCGTTCCGCGTTACGACGACCTCCCGGCCACCCTGCTTGACGTGCTTGCCGAGCAGGTCGACCAGCGCCCGAACAGCGAAGCCGTGGTCGAGCTGGGCTCGGACCGGCTGACGTACCGGCAGCTGTGGGACCGCGCCTCGCGGGTTGCCGGTGGGCTCCGTGCGGCCGGTCTCAAACCGGGCGACCGTGTCGCGGTGCGTTATCCCGCGGGGATCAACTGGGTGCTGGCTTTCTGGGGCGCGGTGATGGCCGGAGGCGTTGCCGTCGCTGTGAATACGCGGTCGTCGCAACCAGAGGTTGACTTTGTGCTGTCCGACGCCGGGGCGCACATCGACCTCAGCCCGGAGACCCCGTTGCCCGATGCTCAGCCGTACGTTACCGACCAGCTCGGCCGCGCCGACATCGCCGCACTGTTCTACACGTCGGGCACCACGGGGCACCCCAAAGGTGTGCCGACCACCCACGAGGCATTCGTGACCAACACCGAGAACGCCGTCCGGTGTCTGCGACAGCCGCAGGATATCGGTGAGGGGCTGCGGACCCTCATCTCGGTGCCGTTGTTTCACGTCACCGGTTGCAATACGCAGCTTTTGTTGGCTATGCGGCTCGGTGGAGCGGCGATAATCATGCCCGCACTCAACCTCGACGAGCTGATCGGCGCGCTGAGTGCCGAGCGCATATCCGTGCTGGTGACCGTCCCGGCGGTCTACGCGTTACTGTTGCGGCACAAGGAGTTTGCCGCCGCAGATGTTTCCGGCATTCGGTGGGTCGGCTACGGTGGCGCGCCCATTGCGCCCTCGTTGGTGCGGTCGGTCAAATCTGCCTTTCCCTACGCCACGGTATTCAACGGTTACGGCATGACCGAGACCGCTTCTCTGATGACCGCGCTGCCCGACGAGGAGGCAATCGAGCACGCCGACTCGGTCGGCTACGCGGTGCCGTCGGTGGATCTTGGCGTGATTGCCCTCGACGACGGCTCCGGTGAGCTGGTCGGCGAATTGGTGACACGAGGCGCGAACGTCACCTCCGGATATTGGAACCGGCCGGAGGCCACCGCAGCGACGATCGTGGATGGCTGGCTGCATACCGGTGATGTGGTTCGCGTCGACGACGCCGGACGGGTCCATATCGTCGACCGGCTCAAGGACATCATCAACCGGGGCGGCGAGAACATTTCCAGCGTCGAGGTCGAGGCTGCATTGCTGGCGGCGCCCGGTATTGCCGATGCCTGCGTCCTGGCAGTGCCTGACGAGGTCATGGGGGAGAAGGTCGGCGCGGTGCTGTTCGGCGAACAGGTTGACGTGCCTGCCGTCCTCGAACACTGTCGGGAGCAACTTGCCGACTTCAAAATTCCGCAGTACATCTCGGTGGCCACGGCGCCGCTGCCACGCAACGCCGGCGGCAAGCTGCTCAAAGGCAAGCTTCGCGGACAGGTGCAGTGGGGCCAGGCGCTTCGTTGAATGACATGAGTACGCACATGAACCGAATGCCATTGGCGAAATTGCGGCGTTAACACTGGGGCCGCGGCATTACGAGGCCGTTAATGAGTCTGCGCATTCTCGATCAATCTCTATGAATTTGGCATGTCTTACACCTGAGCCGCACGGGTGGGACCATTCTCTGGAATAGATTATTGTTGGTTTGACCAGGGAAAATGCAGGGATGCGGTGGTTGACGACATATCCAGAAATGAATCGGCTGAATTAGGTCGCCGATATATTTCAGAGCGTAGGCGGCATAGACACCGCGGGGCGTGACTGTGCGCACAAAGAAAGCGCGACGACGACGGCGACCCCGATGGAAATGGATGCCTCAACTGGCCGCCACCAACCGTAACTGGCCTCGACTGGGAACGGACTGTCGAAGTGGATTTTGGAGCTCTACCGCCGGAGGTCAACTCTGCGGCGATGTACGCCGGCGCGGGCGCGGCACCGCTGCTAGCGGCCGGGGCGGCGTGGAACGGCATTGCTGTCGAGCTGACCACCGCAGCCTCCTCCTTTGAATCGGTCATCACCCGGCTAACCACCGACCAATGGATGGGTGCCGCCTCGCTGACGATGGCGGCCGCAGTGCGGCCGCACATGGCGTGGTTGACCTATACCGCTGAATCCGCAGCGTCCGCGGCGGCACAGGCGATGGCCTCCGCTGCCGCCTTCGAGACGGCATATGCGATGACACTGCCACCCGCCGAGGTCGCCGCCAACCGCGCCCTGCTGACCGGATTGGTATCGACCAACACATTCGGGCAGAACGTGCCGGCCATCGCGGCTGCCGAGGCGCGCTACAGCGAAATGTGGGCCCAAGACGCTTCGGCGATGTACGGATACGCCGCGTCGTCCACGGCGGCGGGCAAGCTGAGACCGCAGACCGAGCCGACTCCCGTTAGCAATCCGGCCGGGATCGCCAATCAAACTGCCGCCGTAGGCCTGGCCACTGCGGCCGGCCCCGCAGCGCAGGAGGGTCTGAGCATCCTGATCAGTCACGGCCCCGAGGGTGTGCAGAGCCTCGCAGCGCCGGCGGCGGCGGAGTCCAGTCCGACGACGGTGCTGGAATTCCTACGTTGGCTCGACAGCAACGAACATCCGTTTTGGGCGAGTTTTGATCACAACAGGGCCACCTACTGGGACTACAGCGTTGGTCAGATAGGCAGTGGAGGGGGCAACGAGGAGCGTGACGTCGAGGAGGAGATCGGGCTAGGGCTCCGTCCGCCTGTTGCTGAGCCCGGGTTCGCGCAGTCGATCAACTCGGCGACCATCAGCGGAACGCGGGTGGTGGCTGAACTACGCATTGCCTCCTCGGTTGGCGACCTATCGGTGCCGGCCAACTGGTCTACCGCAGCACCGGTGGTGACGCCGCGCGCGGACTCGGATGGCACCTACTGGGCAGTGCCCGTTGACGACGAAGAGACCGAAGTGACGGTCCCCGCTCCTGGAATGGTCGCGAGTGCCGATGATGCTCGTTTCGGCGTAGGGCCGCGGTACGGAGTCAAGCCGGTCGTCATGCCCAGGCGAGGGTTCTGACCTCGGGAGTCCGGGGACACATCGACAGACGTGCGGGGCCAGGCCGTACTGTATGCCCTATGCGGCTTCCACCGCGCGACGCCGGAACGACCCTGCTGGTTGCAAACCGCGGCGAGATCGCACTTCGAATCATCCGCACGGCAACCGAATTGGGTATCCAGACCGTCGCGATCTACGCCGACGACGATGCCGACAGCCCGCACGTGCATGCCGCCGATGAAGCACTGGTCGTACCCAACTACTTGGACCAGGCGGCGATTCTGGCGGCTGCCAAGGGGTCCGGTGCGGACCTGATTCATCCGGGGTATGGATTCCTCAGCGAGAACGCCGAGTTCGCCCGAGCCTGCACTGCTGCTGGTTATACGTTTGTGGGGCCGGATGCCGACGTGCTCGAGTTGGTTGGTAACAAGTCCTCAGCCCGTGCCGCGGCGGTGGCGGCCG
>JAVROG010000380.1:0-4193 GCA_032162865.1 Mycobacterium sp.
CTGGATCGACGTCGACGTGACGATCGGCCGCGACACCGTCATCCACCCCGGCACCCAGCTGCTGGGCCGCACCCAGATCGGCGGGCGTTGCATCGTCGGGCCGGACACCACCCTGACCGACGTCCAGGTCGGCAACAGCGCCACGGTTTGCCGCACCCACGGCACGTCGGCGACCATCGGTGACGGCGCCAGCGTCGGCCCGTTCACCTTCCTGCGCCCCGGCACCGTCCTGGGCGGAGACGGCAAGCTGGGCGCGTTCGTCGAGACCAAGAACGCCACCATCGGCACCGGAACCAAGGTCCCGCATCTCACCTACGTCGGCGACGCCGACATCGGCGAACACAGCAACATCGGGGCGTCCAGCGTGTTCGTCAATTACGACGGCACGACCAAACGGCGTACCACCATTGGTTCGCACGTGCGGACCGGCTCGGACACCATGTTCGTGGCACCGGTGACCGTCGGCGACGGCGCATACACCGGTGCCGGCACGGTGGTGCGCGACGACGTCCCGCCTGGTGCATTGGCGGTGTCGGCCGGGCCGCAACGCAACATCGAAGACTGGGTACAACGCAAGCGTCCGGGGACCGCAGCCGCCGAGGCCGCGCAGAAAGCCGCCGAGTCGGGGCCGACAGCGTCCGAACCGGATCAGACACCATGAGGCAACTCCCCGGTAACCCGGGCGCAGAACCAGGCTCTTCGCTACGTACGATGGGGCCTTCCATTCTCTTCCCCGATACGGCGAGGGCAGCCCGGTGAGCCACGACTGGACCGATAATCGCAAAAATCTGATGCTGTTCAGCGGCCGCGCACATCCGGAGCTGGCCGAGCAGGTAGCCAAAGAACTCGACGTCCACGTCACGGCGCAGACGGCGCGGGAGTTCGCCAATGGCGAGATCTTCGTGCGGTTCGACGAGTCTGTGCGCGGTTGCGACGCCTTCGTCCTGCAATCGGCCCCGGCGCCGGTCAACCGCTGGCTGATGGAACAGCTGATCATGATCGATGCGCTCAAGCGGGGCAGCGCCAAGCGGATCACCGCGGTCATGCCGTTCTACCCCTACGCCCGGCAGGACAAAAAGCACCGCGGCCGCGAACCGATCTCGGCTCGGCTGGTGGCTGACCTGCTCAAAACCGCGGGCGCCGACCGGATCGTGACCGTGGACCTGCACACCGATCAGATCCAGGGTTTCTTCGACGGGCCGGTCGACCACATGCGCGGCCAGAACCTGCTCACCGGCTACATCAAGGACAACTACCCCGACAGCAACATGGTGGTGGTCTCCCCCGACTCCGGCCGGGTGCGAATCGCCGAGAAATGGGCGGACTCGTTGGGCGGCGTCCCGCTGGCCTTCATTCACAAGACCCGCGACCCCCGGGTGCCCAACCAGGTGGTGTCCAACCGGGTGGTCGGCGAGGTCGCCGGGAAGACTTGTGTGCTGATCGACGACATGATCGACACCGGCGGCACCATCGCCGGGGCGGTGAAGCTGCTCCGTGACGACGGCGCCAAGGACGTCATCATCGCGGCCACTCACGGCGTGCTATCCGATCCGGCCGCCGAGCGCCTGGCCGGCTGCGGCGCGCGAGAGGTGATTGTGACGAACACCCTGCCGATCGGTGAGGAAAAGCGTTTCCCTCAGCTCACAGTTCTGTCCATTGCGCCGCTGCTGGCCAGCACTATCCGCGCGGTCTTCGAAAACGGCTCAGTCACAGGACTGTTCGACGGAGACGCATAGATGGCAGCGCGTCAGGACGCTTCGGCGGAAAGCACCGTCATCTATCACAATCCCAAGTGCAGCACATCGCGGAAAACGCTGGATCTGTTGCGCGACAACGGTTTTGACCCCACCGTTGTTCAGTACCTGAAGACCCCGCCGTCCCGCGCCGAGTTGGTGCGAATGATCGGCGACGCCGGCATCGAGGTGCGCGCGGCGGTACGAAAGCGCGAGTCGCTCTACGCCGAACTCAACCTTGCCGATGCGGACGACGACGAGTTGCTCGACGCCATGGCCGAGCACCCCATTCTGATCGAACGGCCTTTCGTGATCACGCCCAAGGGAACCCGGCTGGCCCGCCCGATCGACACGGTGCACGAGATTCTGTGACGGTCAAGGCGATACGCTCGTGTGTAGCGGCAATCGGGAGTGCAACGCTGGCCTTCGCGACTGTCGCTTGCGGACCGAAAGTCCCTGACTACCAGGCGGTCTGGACAACGAGTACGACCACCAGCGCTTCGCCCACCCCGACGGGGCCTCCCGTCCCGCTGTCGAAGTACCTGGAAGACAATGGCGTCGCCGGCGATGCGGTTAAACCGAGCGAATTGACCGACCTCACGGTGTCGATCCCCATTCCACCGGGCTGGAAAGAGCGCGGCGATCCGAACTCCAAGCCTAAAACGTTGATGATCTCCAAGGGCGACAACTATCCGGCGGCCATCATGTTTGTGTTCAGGCTGCGCGGCGATCTCAATCCCACCGAGGCCATCAAGCACGCCAACACAGACCTGCCAGAAGGGTTTCACCAGCTCGACGCCTCGACCGCGGACTTCAACGGATTTCCTTCGTCGATGGTCCAGGGCACTTACGAGCTCAAAAAAGCGCGCATGCGCAGCTGGAACCGGGTTGTGCTGCCGACGGGCGGACCCCCGGAAAATTCGCATTACCTGGTTCAGCTGATCATCACCAGTCTGGCCGACCAGGCCGTCACGGAGAGCACCGATGTCGAGGCGATCATCCGCGGGTTCGTGGTCGCGAAGAAGTAGGCAGTCAGGCGTGCCGGTTGGCTTCTTGGACCAGCTGAACACGGGATGTCAGCGCGAGCTTTGCGTAGACGTGGGTGAGGTGGCTCTGCACGGTGCGCGGCGAAATGAATAGCCTTGCGCCGATGTCGTTGTTGCCCAAGCCTTCGGCAACCAGTCGCACCACGTCGAGCTCCATCGGGGTCAGTGATCCCCAGCCTGTAGCCGGGCGTTTACGCTCGCCACGACCGCGTTGCGCATAAGCAACCGCTTCCTCGACGGAGAGGGCGGCCCCTTCGGCCCTCGCGGCATCGAAATCGTTCTCCCCCAGCGCTTCCTGGACCGCGGCTGCCACGACATCATAGCCCGCTTGGTACAGCGGCAACCGGATTTGGCCGACGCGTTGTCGGATACCCTGGGCCGCACCCAACAGTCGCGCTGCATACGCGTGATTGCCACCCTCGGCCGCCAGTCGGGCCAGGCACTCAAGGGTGTCGGGAACACGCAGATGTGTCTGCGTACGCGCGGCAACCGTGAGGGCCTCGTGTGCGTCTCGCTCGGCCTGTTCCTGTTCACCTTGAGCCGCTGCGATTGAGGCCCGCACTGACAGTGCGATTGCCCGGTGGCCACCGGCGGCCATCGCGACGGAGTCGTCGGCCCACTGACGGGCGGCGGGCAGATCACCGCCGGCCAGTGCCACCTCGGCCAGCGGGTTGAAGTTTCTGATGAAGAACTCGCGTTCCGGAACAGTGCGCCGCCGGCACTCCTCGGCCGCCCGCCTCGCCGCAGCAACGTCACCATCGGCCAGCGCCACGTTGGCCAACACGCCATACACCGCGTCGCCGTAAATCCCGCCCAAGGCCTCAGAAGCCGCAAGCGCCGATCGCGCCGCATCGCCGGCAGCAACCGTATCCCCCTTGTATGCAAGCAAATTCCCATAAGTCACCTGTGTAAAGGCCGCCATCGCGAGGTCCTCGGTTTCCTCAGCCTCAGCGGTAAGGGCTCGGAGAATCTCGGCAGAGGCGGGAAGGTCTCCGGACACTCCCAGCGCTGCGCCGAGCCAGACCCTGCAGCCCCAGGAAGTAAACCCGTCGCCGAGCTCGTCGGCGATCCTCGACCCCTCTTCACCGGCCGCCCGGGCAGTGATCACATCGCCGGTGTAAACACCTACCGCCGCTTGATAACTGAAGATTTGGCTCAGACCCCACCGATCATCGCGCGCGCGGGCCAGTTCGGTCGCCTCTAGGAGGTAGGGCTGGCAGACCTCGGGGCTGTACACGGCAAGCATTCCGCACCCGATCAGTGCATGGGTGAGCAGTGCTGGGTCATCCAGCTGCCGAGCAATGGCCACCGCTTCCTGCGCCCTGTCTAGGTCCGTTGGCACGGTCGCCCATACCGCGAGGGCAGAGCGGTCAGCGACCGCACGTACCCATACCGGTGCTGCGACCGGCGAGTC
>JAVROG010000381.1:0-17022 GCA_032162865.1 Mycobacterium sp.
CAGCTCTGTCGACTGGATGCGCGAGCAGCTGCCGATGACCGACGAAGGTGCGCAAATTCAGGTCGGCGGCTCGACCGCGCTGATCAAGGACTTCGACGAGCGGGTGTCCGAAACCCAGCCCCTGGTACTGGGCTTCGTCGCGCTGATCGCCTTCCTGATGCTGTTGCTCTCGGTCCATTCGGTCCTGCTGGCGCTCAAGGGCGTGTTGATGACGCTGCTGTCGGTGGCGGCCGCCTACGGCAGCCTGGTCATGGTCTTCCAGTGGGGTTGGGCCGACGGACTCGGTTTCCCACACCTGACTTCGATCGACAGCACGGTCCCCCCGCTGGTCCTGGCGATGACGTTCGGGCTGTCGATGGACTACGAGATCTTCCTGCTCACCCGTATCCGTGAACGCTTCCTGCAGACCGGCCATACCCGCGACGCGGTTGCCTACGGAGTCAGCACCAGCGCCCGCACGATCACCAGCGCCGCTCTGATCATGATCGCGGTGTTCTGCGGATTCGCCTTCGCGGGCATGCCGCTGGTCGCCGAGATCGGGGTGGCGTGCGCCGTCGCGATCGCCGTAGACGCCACGATCGTCCGACTGGTCCTGGTGCCGGCCCTGATGGCGATGTTCGCCAAGTGGAACTGGTGGCTGCCGGGCTGGCTGGGGCGGGTGCTGCCGTCGGTCGACTTCGACAGGCCGCTGCCCGACGTCGATCTCGGTGGCGTCGTCGTCATCCCCGAGGACATCACCGCCGCGATCGCACCCAGCGCGGATCTGCGCATGGTGATCAAATCGGCGGCCAAGCTGCAACGCCTTGCACCCGACGCCATTTGCGTCGCGGACCCGTTCGCCTTCAGCGGCTGCGGACGCAAAGAGGCCGACCAGGACCTCGAATCGGTTGCCGACAACGTCGACACGGACGCGGTGACGGTCGCCTTCGGTCCCGACGGTGAAGGCAGGACGGTCAGCACTGTCGGCGTGGGACAGGCGACGGCCAGAAAGGTCAGCCTGAAATATCGCAACGGCATCGCCCGGGCGATGACGTCCTGGGTCGACCGCCCGGTCCACCCGGTCACCCTCTGGCGCGGACGCCTATCCGTCGCCCTCGACGCGTTGGAGAGCGGGCATCGACAGACCACGCGGCCCAAATACCGGCGGCAAATCCCAGTCGAGACGACCAATGTCCAACTGCCCACCGGGGACCGCCTGCTGATCCCGACCGGTGCCGAAACGCTGCGCCTCAAGGGCTTTCTGATCATCAGCCGTAACAGCAGCCGCGATTTCGCCGATTTTGCAGACATGGTCGACGTAATGGACCCCGAGACCGCCGCCGTGGTGCTGGGTGGAATGGACAGGTATTACAGTGGTCAGCCTGTCGGCTCGTCTTCGCGACGGCACTGGATGGCCACCCAATTGGTGCGCCAGCTGGCGGATCCCGACCCGTCTGACCTCGACGACGATTGGTCCGAACCCGATCAGCAGGCAGACTGGGAAGAGGTCAGGCAGCGGTGCCTGTCCGTGGCCGTAGCGATGCTGGAGGAGGCGAGGTGACGTTGGCTGCCGACCGACGCCATGCTTCGTCCCAGCAACCCGACGCGGTGCGGCGCCCGGACCCTGACCAGCCAGTCGAGTTCTGGTCGACCGCCGCTATCAACTCGGCCTTACAGGGCGGCGATATCGCCACCTGGAAGCGGATTGCCGGTGCATTGAAGCGCGACCCGTTCGGGCGCACCGCCCGCCAGGTCGAGGAGATCCTGCGGGGTTCGCGGCCGGTCGGCATCGCCAAAGCGTTGTCGGAGGTACTCGAGCGCGCCCGCACCCAACTCGAGGCCAACGAGCGCGGTGAAGTGGCCCGCCACGTGCAACTCCTCATGGACCGTTCGGGCCTCGGGCAGCAGGAGTTCGCGTCACGTGTCGGCGTTGCCATCGACGACCTCGCCAGTTACCTCGACGGCAGCGTCAGCCCGTCGGCCTCACTGATGATCCGGATGCGGCGATTGTCTGACCGCTTCGTCCGGGTGAAGAACGAGCGGTCGCCCAACAACAACAACTAGCGCGAACCGATCGGCACGAAGTCGACGACCAGCCAGTCGTTGCCACGTTTGGACAGCGTCACACGCACCGCCGGATTCGCCTGGCTCGTGGGCTGACCGGGCGCGTTCTTGGTGACCCGGATGATCACCGCCACACTGGCCGCCGACGGCCCGATCGCCTCGACACCGGCCGCCAGCGTCGCGGCCTGCACGGTGACCTTCTGCTGCACCAGTTCGGCGCTGGACTTGGCGAATTCCTCTTTGAACTTGCCCGCCCGCTCCGGCACCATCATCCCCGCGGCCCGATCGACCGATGCCCCCGGCGCCGTCGGGGAGAACGACGCGACCGCCTCCGCCAACCCGGTGGCGACCTGGGTCGCCGCCACCGAGTCCTGCTTGAAGTCCCTGTCCTTTGTCGTCCAGTGCGTGTATCCGGTCAGCACCGCCGCGCACAGGGCAGCCGCGGCCAGAAAGGCAACCGCCAACCGCAGGCCCGGCGCGTCGTCGTCGGTCCCGACCGTGACGGCGTCCCGGCGCAGCAGCCAGAAATTCAGTGCGACGCCCTGAGCAATCAGCAGCACCAAGGCGGTCGCGATCGCCACCCACCACCGTGGCCAGGCAAGCACCGCGCCGATGCCCGCCAGCGCGGTGATCGCCGCCAGTGGTGCCACAATGTCGAACGCCGCCAACCGAAATGCGTTTCTCATCGGATCGACTCCAGCTTGGAGATCAGGAGCTTGTTGTCCATGTTGGAGACATCCAGGCGCAGGCTCCAGTGCACGGTCTGCGGCTTGGCGCCGACGTTCTCACTGATCGACGTCGCGACCAGCATCACCGAGTCGGTCCGGGTGGCGAACGCCGGCAGTTTCGTCGTCACCACCGGACGCGGGGAGCCGGGCGCGCTGTCCAGGTCGCGGTGCACGGTATCGATTGCCACCGCCTCGATCTGCCCGTTGCTGTGGGTCTGCAATTTCTCCACCACCGCGCGGTAGGGCAGCACGGCGGCGTCGAAATCGGTGTTGAGCTGGCCGACCGTCCCGTCGTGGAGCCGCCGCAGGCTGGCGTCGATATTGCCGCTGTTCATGTTGATCAGCACGTCGGTCCAATCAGTGGCCGCCTGCATCACCCGGGAAAGGTAGATGCGCTCGCCGGAGTCGTCCCGGTGCGAGGTCCAGATGAACCCGGCGAGCACCACCGCCGCGACTGCCAGCAGACCCAACGCGGTCGATGCAATGCCGTAGCCGGAGAAGACTCCGCCACCAGACGCTTCGTCCTCGGCCTCATCGGCCTCGTCGACTGCTTTGGCCGCCTTGTCGTCTTTGGCCGCCTTGTCGGTCTTGGCCGCCTTGTCGGTCTTGGCCGCCTGTGAAACGGCCTTCGCAGCCACCTTCGAAGTGGCCTTCGCGGCCGGCTTCTTAGTTTCCTCCTGGTCAGGCATGGCCCGATCGTTGCATCCGAAAAGAGATGGAAAGATGGCGGGGTGACAGTTGAGGCCATCCGCTCGGGTATCGACCTGAGCCATATCGACACAGCCGCCCGCCCCCAGGATGACCTTTTCGGTCACGTGAACGGTCGCTGGCTGACCGAATATGACATCCCTGCCGATCGCGCGACCGACGGCGCCTTCCGCACCCTGTTCGACCGGGCCGAAGAGCAGGTGCGCGACCTGATCCTGGAAGCAAGCCAGAGTCAGGCGCCGGCGGGCTCCGACCAGCAGCGCATCGGCGATCTCTACGCGAGCTTCGTCGACGAGGACACCGTCGAGGGCCGCGGCCTGCAACCGCTGCACGACGAACTGACGATCATCGATGACGCCGCTGATCGCGGCGCGCTGGCGGCGGCCGTCGGCGCCCTGCAGCGGACCGGGGTGGGCGGGGGCGTCGGACTCTACATCGACACCGATTCCAAGAACTCCAGCCGGTATCTGGTGCACTTCAGCCAATCCGGGATCGGACTGCCCGACGAGTCCTACTACCGCGTCGAGCAGCACGCCGCCGTGCTCGCGGCCTACCCGGACCACATCGCCAAGATGTTCGCCCTGGTGCTGGGCGGTAGCAGCGAAGACCACGCGGAGACCGCCGCCCGCATCGTGGAGTTGGAGAGCAAACTCGCCGCCGCCCACTGGGACGTGGTCAAGCGCCGTGATGCCGAGCTCACCTACAACCTGCGCACCTTCGCCGAACTAGAGACCGAGGCGGTGGGCTTCGACTGGCGCCGCTGGATCACCGGATTGGGCAGCACGCCCGAGGCGGTCGCGGAACTGGTTGTGCGCCAGCCTGATTACCTCACTGCCTTTGCCGAACTGTGGAACGGCCAAGACTTCGAAGACTGGAAGAGTTGGGCGCGTTGGCGGCTGATCCGGGCCAGGTCTGGATGGCTGACCAGTGAGATGGTCGACGCGGACTTCGAGTTCTACGGCCGCAGGCTCACCGGCACCGAACAGATCCGGGACCGCTGGAAGCGGGCGGTCGCGCTGGTTGAGACCCTGATGGGCGACGCGGTGGGAAAGCTCTACGTGGAACGGCACTTTCCGCCGGAGGCCAAGGCGCGCATTGATGCGCTGGTGGAAAACCTGCAGGAGGCATACCGGATCAGCATCAGCGAGCTGGACTGGATGACCCCCGAGACCCGGGAACGCGCACAGATCAAGCTGGCCAAGTTCACCGCCAAGGTCGGCTATCCGGTCGCGTGGCGGGACTACTCCGCGCTGGTCATCGACCGCAACGACCTCTACGGCAACTACCAGCGCGGCTACGCCGTCAACCACGACCGCGAACTGGCCAAGCTCGGCGGGCCGGTCGACCGGGACGAGTGGTTCATGACGCCCCAGACCGTCAACGCCTACTACAATCCCGGGATGAACGAAATCGTCTTTCCCGCAGCGATTTTGCAGCCGCCCTTCTTCGACACCGACGCCGACGACGCCGCCAACTACGGGGGTATCGGCGCGGTGATCGGCCACGAGATCGGGCACGGGTTCGATGACCAGGGGGCCAAGTACGACGGCGACGGCAACCTGGTGGACTGGTGGACCGACGACGACCGCACCGAGTTCGGTGCCCGCACCAAGGCGCTGATTGAGCAGTACGAGGAATACACACCGCGCCAACTCGACAGCAGCCACCACGTGAACGGCGCCTTCACCGTCGGCGAGAACATTGGCGACCTCGGCGGTCTGACGATCGCGCTGCTGGCCTACCAGCTGTCGCTGAACGGCCAGCCCGCCCCCGTCATCGACGGTCTGTCCGGCGTGCAGCGGGTGTTCTTCGGCTGGGCTCAGGTGTGGCGGACGAAATCGCGTGACGCCGAGGCGATCCGGCGGTTGGCCGTGGATCCGCACTCCCCGCCGGAGTTCCGCTGCAACGGTGTCATCCGCAACGTCGACGCGTTCTACGAGGCGTTTGGCGTGTCCGAGGACGACCAGCTATTCCTGGACCCGCACCACCGCGTCCGCATCTGGAACTAGGGGTCCCGCGTCTCCCGCGAGCTGGGGGACCCCCGGGAGCTGGGGACCCCCCGCGAGCAGACGCAGAATCGCACAGACTGGCTGCTAAGCGTGCGACTCTATGTCTGCTCGCGCCGACTCGATCCGCGCCGGCACGTGCTCGTGCCACGGGGTACCGGCATAGGCGTCGCGCCATTTCGTCGAGGTGAGCGAGTTCGGAGCCACCCCGGGCACCAGAGTGCGGCCGTCCTCGCCGAGGTAGTCCAGCCCGAAACCGTTGGGCAAGGCGGCATGGCCGGGCAGCATCGTCTCGGTGATCTCGACGGTCGCCTCGGCGCTGCCGGCCGCGGTGGTGATCCGGGCCCGCCCGCCGTCTTCCAGGCCCAGGCTCTGGGCATCTTCGACACTGACCCGCAACGCTCCGTCGGCATCGCGCTTGCGCCAGGACGGGTCGCGAAAGATGTCGTTTGCGGTGTAGGCACGGCGCTCCCCGACGGAAAGCACGATCGGCAGCTCTGAGGTGGTCAGCGGGGACGAGGTCGCGGCGAGCGCCTTCAGGTCGGCCAGCAATTCCGGGATTTCCAGGGCGATCTTGCGATCGGAGTGGCTGATCAGCGCGAAGTCGTCCTCGTAGTTGTGCACCGTGAAGGTGACGCCGGAGGGGCTCTCGAGGATCGCATCGAACAGCGCGTTGCCGTCCGCGTAACCGGCCCGCCGGACGGCGTCGGGATAAGTCATCGCCGTCTTCTGCGCCAAGCCCCATACCGCCGCCGCACCCGCCATACCGGCCGGCAGTGTGGGACCGAGTGTTTCGTAGAGAACGTAGGGAAGCAGCTTGGCCACGGTCGGGTTGGCACCCATCGCGCCGAGGAACGCCTCGGTGAAGGCTTGCCGGCCCTCTCGCGCCGCCTCTTGCAGTGGCCGCAGGTCCGCGTCATCGACCACCCCGAGTGCGCGAACCAGCCGAGCCCAGATCTCGGGCTCCGGCAGTGTTCCGGGCAGCGGGTCGAGCAGCGGCCGACGCAGCTGAAAACCGTTGTGCGGGAACTCGAAATTGAAGAAGGTGGCTTCCGGCTTCTCGAACTGGGACGCTGCCGGCAACACGTAGTGGGCGAGTCTGGCGGTCTCGGTCATCGCGACGTCGACGACGACCATCAGTTCCAGCGATTGAAACGCCTTCCGGCACGCCGTCGAATCGGCCAGCGAATGAGCCGGATTGCCGCTCTCGACGATCATCGCCCGGAAGCGGTCGGGGTGGTCGGTCAGAATCTCCTCGGGCACGGCGTTGGCCGGTATCAGTCCGGCGATGATGGGCGCTCCGGTAACCGGTGTCCGGCCGGAGACCGTACTGAATAACGGCGCAAACGACGAATGCAGGTGCTGGCCACCCTTTTTCGCGAAGTTGCCGGTGAGGATCCACAACAGCTTGTTGAGATAAGAGCACAGCGTGCTGTTCGGTCCCTGCTGCACGCCCAGGTCCTCGAACACGGCGACGCTGCCGGCGGTTGCGATGCGCCGCGCCGCTGTCCGCAACAGCTCCTCGTCCACCCCGCAGCGTTGCGCGTAATCGGCGACCGGAACGTCACGCAGGGCCGAGCGGACGACGTCGGTGCCATGCACGTGCTGTGCCAAAAACGATTCGTTGCACAGGCCTTCCTGAACGAGGATGGCGGCCAGCGCCGCCAGGCACCAAGCATCGGAGCCTGGAAACACCCGCAGGTGGAAGTCGGCCATCTTGGCGGTGTCGGTGACGACGGGATCGATGACGATCATCGACCGGGCCGGGTCTTTGGCAATCTCGTTGAGTACCACCCGCGCTCGCGGGAAGCTCTGCGACATCCACGGGTTCTTGCCGACGAACACCGACACCTCGGCGTGCTCGAACTCACCGCGGGTGTGACCGCCGTAGAGCTGCGCATCGACCCATGCCTCGCCGGTCTTCTCTTGCGCCAGTGCGTTGGAACGGTACTTTGCGCCCAAAGCTTTCAGGAACGCCCCGCTGTAGGCCCCGCCCAGGTGATTGCCCTGGCCGCCACCGCCGTAGTAGAAGATCTTGTCGCCGCCGTAGGTGTCGCGAATGTGCTTGAAACCCTCCGCGATCTCGATAATAGCTGTGTCCCAGTCGATCTCCTCGAAGGTGCCGTCCGGGCGGCGCCGCATCGGCGCGGTCAGGCGAGCGCGATTGTTTTGGTAATGGTTCAGCCGCAGGGCCTTGTTGCAGGTGTAGCCCTGCGACCCCGGATGCTCCTTGTCGCCTCGGATGCGGGCCAGTGTGCGGTCTTCGACTTGAACGACGATTCCGCAGTTGCACTCGCAGAGGATGCACGCGGTGGGCTGCCAGTCGGTGGTGGTCATCCAGGACTCCCTTCGGGCAGCTCTGCAGAGAGCAGGCTGCGTAGCTGGCGGCCAACGATGTCCAGCGGCGTCAGGTCACGCCGCGCCCTGGCCAAAAGAAGCGCGCCCTCGAGGGCCGACGTTGCCAACACCGCCAGCTCTGTGGACCGGTCCACAGATATGCCGTCGGCGATGAAGCGCTGGGCGATCAGGTCCGACCAGCGGTCGAACACCGCCGCGGCGCGAGCAACGGGCTCGCCGGCCTCCACTGACACAGCCGCGATAGGACAGCCGGCGCGGTAATCGGTGTCGAGCAACTGCTGGCGGTACTTCGCGATCAGCGTGTCCAGCAATCCAAGGCTGCCGTCGGCCTCGCTGATGATGGCGGCGATGTGCCCGCCGGCGTAGTCGACCGCCTCGCAGAGGAGCTGGGTCCGCCCGCCGGGGAAGTGGTGGTAGGCCGACCCGCGCGGTGCGCCGCTGTGCGCAAGAACGTCCGAGATCGCGGTCGCATGGGCCCCGCGCTCCCTGATCAACAGGGCGGCAGACACCACCATCCGCTCACGGGGACTTCGCATCGCGCTCCTCGGCTCGGTACCAGGCTATGTATGTCGCTCTACATAATCCCCGCGCATGCCGTTGCGCGCAACTAAAAACGCGATAGCGCATGCGCTATCGCGTTTTTAGTTCGGTTATGCCTTCTACGACGCAGGCGGGACGTGCGTGCGGGACGCGCGGGGCTAGTTCTGCTGCCAGTCGGAGGAGCCGTCATTCCTGGTGTAGTTGCCGACGGAGTTCCGCACGACGATCGGATCACCGGGACCAAAGTTGGCGAAGAACCACTTGGCGTTGGTGGGACTGAGGTTGATGCAGCCGTGGCTGACGTCCCGCCTGCCCTGGTCGTCGACCGACCAAGGTGCGCTGTGCACGAAGTTGCCGCTGTTGTCGAAACGGACGGCGTCGGTGACCGTGACCTTGTAGCCATTCGCCGAGCTGACCGGAACCCCGTACGTCGAGGAATCCATCACCACTGACGCCATTTTCTCTTGCACGTAGTAGGTGCCGTTTGCGGTTTGGTGGCCACCGGAGGCCATACCCATCGACATCGGGAACGTCTGGACCACGGCCCCGTTGCGGGTGACGGTCAGTTGGTGCGTGGCGTCGTCGGCGGTCGCAAGCAGCGTGTCGCCGGTTTGGAAGCTGGACACAGTGCCGCCCGCGTCGACGGTCACCGCGGTGTGGGCGGGCCAGAAGCTCAGCGGGCGCCAGCGCAGCTGAGTGGGGGTCTGCCAGTAGAACTTGCCCTCGACCGGCGGGGTCGACGAAATGTGAATTGCACCTTCAGCGGCACCCGCGTCATCGACCCGCCCCGGGAAGTCGATGATGACCGGCTGGGCCACACCCACCGTCGCGCCATTGGCAGGGTTGATCCTCGGCGGCGCGAAAGGCGCCGTGCCGGTGAACGGAGCCGGGTTCTCCCCGGGGACCGGACCGTTGAACGCCGGTTCTGCGGGCGGCGGCGCGACGACCACGGGGTCCCCGGGAGCGGGATCGGGGTCTGCCACTGCCGGACTCGCACTGAGCACCAGCGTCAAGCCCAATACCGAAGCTATTCCGGCCACCTTCAGTGCGCCCAAGAGGCTTCCCCGCGTCGAGCCCGACATATGCATTCCTCCAGTTGTGCTGAGCAGTTGTGCTGAGTTTCGACTCGCGATCACCGAGCCGGCCGCTATATCTGCCAGTCTGAGGCACCGTCGGGTTTGTTGTAGGTGCCGACGGAGTTCTTCACCACGACCGGGTCACCGCTGCCGAAGTTGTCGAAGAACCACTTTGCGTTCGACGGGGCCAGGTTGATGCAGCCGTGGCTGACGTCGCGCCTGCCCTGATCACCGACCGACCATGGCGCGCTGTGCACGAAGTTGCCGCTGTTATCGATCCGCACGGCATCCGACACGGTCACCTTGTACCCGTTGGCAGAGTTCACCGGAACCCCGTATGTGGACGAGTCCATCACCACCGTGGGCATCTTCTCCAGCACGTAATACGTGCCATTCGGGGTCTGGTGGCCGCCGGACGCCATGCCCATGGACATCGGGAACGTCTGCACCAGGGTCCCGTTGCGGGTGACCGTCATCTGATGTGTGGCGTCGTCGGCGGTGGCCACCAGCGCGTCACCGGTGCGGAAGCTCGACTTGGCGCCGGCCGCATCGATGTTCACCGCCGTGTTAGCCGGCCAAAAGCTCAGCGGGCGCCAGCGCAGCTGGGAGGACGTCATCCAGTAGAACTTGCCCGGCACCGGCGGGATCGACGAGATGTGGACGGCCCGCTCGGCCATCGCCTGGTCGGCGATCGGCACCTGGAAGTTGATGATGATCGGCTTGGCCACGCCCACCATGGAGCCGTTGACCGGGTTGAAGGTCGGCGGCCGGAACGGCGGCTCGCCAACGAACGGGGTCGGATCCTGTCCTGCCGCGGGCCCGGACGCTACCGGCACCGCCGCCGGGTCACCCGGGGGCACCCCGAATGGATCGGTCAGCGGTGGCAGCGCGAACGGTTCCGGTGCGGGCGGCCCGGCGGGCGCGATCACGGGCCCGGGGTCGCCGGGGGCCTCGTCCGGGTCAGCCAGGGCAGGGCCGGCGCCCAAGACGAGTACGGCAACCACTCCGATTGCGTTGAAAGCGGCCACGAGACTCCCCCTCGTGCGGCCCCTTATCCAGCGCGACATAATTGTTTCCCTCCGGTCAAATCCTGGCGCCAGTCTGGCACAGCGATGCGACTGATTAGCCATTCGGCGAGCTCCGAGCAACCGTTACCAACCCCAGTTCACGCCGCTGAGCTGCGACGTTAGTCGATCTGTGAATTTGGGAGTCCAGGGGTATCCACGACGGAATCAACGATGGGCCTGATCGCAGTCATCGCCACCAACGCGACACCCATCAACCCCGCCGACGCGGTCAGCATCATCGCCACGCTCCGCTCGTACAACAACCCACCCGCCAGCGATCCGGCCATGATCCCCACCTGGAAAGCCGTCACGTAGAGGCCCGAGGCCCCGTCGGGGTCGTCGGCCCCGGCGCGCATCGCCGCGGACTGCAGCATCGGCGACACGGCGGTCGCCATCGCGCCCCACAACACGATCGCACCGGTCCCCACTACCAGTGCGGTGACGGCCGACCGGTGCCAGCCGTAAGCCAAGGTGCTCAGCAGGACGAACGCAGCCGTCAGGCCCGCCATGCAGAAGATGACGGCGCCTTTGGGGCGTCGGTCCAGCGGCCGGGCCACCATGGTCACCGCGAGCACCCCGGCGACGCCGTAGGCGGCCAGTAACCAGGCCTGGTTGGGCCCGCGCACGCCGACGATCTGGCGGATGATCACGACGATGTAGGTGTAAGAGACGAAGTGGCCGGTGACGCCGACCATGGTGATCAGGCTGACCAGGATCAGCCCGCGGTTGCGGTGATGCTTCGCTCGTCGACCCACGCATTGGAGCTGCTCGGTGCTCAGCGTCATCTCGGGCAGCACCACCCGGGCCGCGACGGTGACGATGACGGCGGCCACGGTGACGCACACGGCCGCCAGCCGCCAGCCCCACATCAGGCTCAGGGCCGCGGTGATGGGGCTACCTACCACCAGCGCCAGGCTGGTCCCGACGTAGATCGACATCGTCGCGCGGCCCGCGTGGCTGGAGGGCACCAGACGGGTGGCGATGGGGGCGATCACTGACCAGAGCAGGCCGTGGGTGACGGCGCACAGCACCCGACCCGCGGCCAGCACCGCGAAGTTCGGTGCCAGCGCCGAGATCAGCTGCGAAACGGTCAGGCACACCAGACTGAGTAGCAACGTTCTGCGGCGCGGCCAGTGTGCGGTCCAGCGCACCAGGGGGACCGTTGTCACCGCCGCGACGAAGGCGTACCAGGTCAGCAACGTGCCTACCAGAACCACGCTGACCTGCAGGTTGCGTGCGATCGCGGACAATGCACCCACTGGCAGCAACTCGGCGGTGACATAGATGAAAGCGGCCGCCGCCAGCACCGCGAGTTGAACCGCGATCCGTGGCGTCCACGTTCGCGCTGGGGTGATCGTTCCAGTTTCGGCAGTCATTGTCGTCAAGGCGAACCCGCCCCGGCGCTGCGGTAGCTGATGGGCACGATTGCGCTGTCCTCACCGTACGCAACCAGCATTGCCAATACCGACATTGCGCGCCAAACACGCCCGCTCGATCAGGAACGAACGAGGCGTGCGATTGCCGCTGAGGCCTCGGCCAGCTTCTCGTCTGCCTCGGGGCCGCCGTCGGCGACCGCCCGGGTGACGCAGTGATTCAGGTGCTCGTCAAGCAGGTTCAACGCTACCGATCGCAGGGCGCTGTTGACGGCGCTGACCTGGGTGAGGACGTCGATGCAGTACTTGTCCTCTTCGATCATGCGCGCGATGCCACGCACCTGACCCTCGATGCGACGGAGCCGCTTGGCGTAGTTGTCCTTCTGCTGCGCGTATCCGTGTGGTTCTGTCATCTACTCTCCAAAACGAATACATTCCAATCGAGCCGGCGGGCCGAACGGTTTCGGATCTTGGCCCATTGTATACCCCGTTGGGGTATTGGCCGCGGGGTTAAATGATTTTGGCGGGATGCCGCGGCACCGCATACTTGCACGATGGTCCCAGCCGCTGATCAAGTCGACATAAAACCCCGTAGTCGTGACGTCACCGACGGTCTGGAAAAGGCCGCCGCGCGTGGCATGTTGCGGGCGGTAGGCATGGGGGACGACGACTTCGCCAAGGCCCAGATCGGGGTCGCCTCGTCCTGGAACGAGATCACCCCTTGCAACCTCTCGCTGGACCGGCTGGCCAAGGCCGTCAAGGATGGCGTGTTCCAAGCAGGCGGCTATCCCCTCGAGTTCGGCACCATCTCGGTCTCCGACGGCATCTCGATGGGGCATGAGGGGATGCACTTCTCGCTGGTCTCGCGCGAGGTGATCGCCGACAGCGTCGAAACCGTGATGCAGGCCGAGCGCCTCGACGGTTCGGTGCTGCTGGCCGGCTGCGACAAGTCGCTGCCCGGGATGCTGATGGCCGCCGCACGGCTGGACCTGGCCTCGGTGTTCCTTTATGCGGGTTCGATCCTGCCGGGGGTGGCCAAGATGTCCGACGGCAGCGAGCGCGAGGTCACCATCATCGACGCGTTCGAGGCGGTCGGCGCGTGCTCGCGTGGGCTGATGAGCCGCGCGGATGTCGACGCCATCGAGCGCGCCATCTGTCCCGGCGAGGGCGCGTGCGGCGGCATGTACACCGCGAACACCATGGCCAGTGCCGCCGAAGCGATGGGCATGTCGCTGCCGGGCAGCGCAGCGCCGCCGGCGACTGACCGCCGCCGTGACGGGTTCGCTCGCCGCAGCGGGCAGGCCGTCGTCGAATTGCTGCGCCGCGGGATCACCGCCCGCGACATCCTGACCAAGGAGGCTTTCGAGAACGCCATCGCGGTGGTGATGGCGTTCGGCGGGTCGACCAATGCCGTGCTGCATCTGCTGGCCATCGCGCACGAGGCCGAGGTCGAGCTGACACTCGACGACTTCAGCCGGATCGGGTCGCGGGTGCCGCACCTGGCCGACGTCAAGCCGTTCGGCCGGCACGTGATGTCGCACGTCGATCACATCGGCGGGGTGCCGGTGATGATGAAGGCGCTGCTCGACGCCGGGCTGATGCATGGCGACTGCCTGACGGTGACCGGAAAGACGGTCGCGGAAAACCTGTCCGCCATCGCCCCGCCGGACCCGGACGGCAAGGTGTTGCGCGCGCTGGACAATCCGATTCACCCGACCGGCGGGATCACCATCCTGCACGGCTCGCTGGCACCGGAGGGTGCGGTGGTGAAATCGGCCGGGTTCGACTCCGACGTTTTCGAAGGCACCGCTAGGGTTTTCGACGGCGAGCGGGCGGCCCTCGATGCGCTCGAAGACGGCACCATCACCGGCGGTGACGCGGTGGTGATCCGCTACGAAGGCCCCAAGGGTGGTCCCGGTATGCGCGAGATGCTCGCCATCACCGCCGCGATCAAGGGCGCCGGTCTAGGCAAGGACGTGTTGCTACTCACCGACGGCCGGTTCTCCGGTGGGACGACGGGCCTGTGCGTGGGTCACGTCGCGCCCGAAGCGGTCGACGCCGGGCCTATCGCGTTCCTGCGCGACGGCGACCGGATCCGCCTGGACGTGGCCAACCACACCCTCGACGTGCTGGCTGATCCAGACGAATTCGCTTCGCGGCAAAAGGATTTCACTCCCCCGCCGCCGCGCTACAAGACCGGCGTGCTGGCCAAGTACGTCAAGCTCGTCGGCTCTGCCGCGACGGGCGCGGTCTGCGGCTAGCGCCTCAACGCTGTCGGCCACCATTCAGCGTGGGTCCACGGCCTTGCGAGCACCCCTTGAACTCAACTGCACAATCAACGCCCTCAGTGCACACTCAACGCCGTGAGCGCCCACACGACGGCGAGCGCCGGTATGGCCTCACCGCACCAGCGCCATCGCGAACCCGTCCCAGCCCTTGCCCCCGACGGTCTGCAGCACCGCGGTGTCCAGGCGCGGGTGCTCACCCATCGCCTGCAACGTCCCGCGGGTCGCAGCGACTCTGACGCCGTCGGATTCCGTCAGTATCCGGCCGCCACGAATGACGTTGTCCACCACGATCACCGTGCCCGGACGGCCGAGCTTGATGGCCCATTCCAGGTAGGCGGTGTTGTGTTCCTTGTCAGCATCGATGAACACCAGATCGAACGGACCCGCGGTCACCGTCGGCAGTGTGTCCAGCGCGGCGCCGACCACCACCTCGACCCGGTCACTGAGACCGGCCAGCTCCAGGTTGGTCCGGGCCACCTCGGCGCGCTGCGGATCGAACTCCAGCGTCACCACCCGCCCCTGCGGTCCGGCGCCGCGCGCCAGCCAGATGGTGCTGTACCCGCCCAGCGTGCCGAGTTCGAGAATCCGACGCGCCTGCATGGCCGAGGCCAGCAAGCACAGGAACTTGCCCTGCTGGGCCGACACCGCGATGTGCGGCAGTCCCGCCGCATCGCTGGCCTCGACCGCTGCGGCTAACGCGGGGTCCAGCCCGATCAGCGTGCTGTCCAAGAAAGCGTCGACGGCTTGCGGATCTGCTTCTTGCGGCATAAACCACGCTAACTCCGCCGCCCCGCACCGCTGGTAGCACCCCGAGGCGCGAGACAGATGCCAGTCGCCTATTTACCCATACCCCTATGGGGTATACGATGATGAGGTACTCAACCCCGATACAGATGAAGGTGATTCCAAATGGCAACACACGAGGCCGGCACCGAACTGACCTGTGGCCACGACGGCTGTGGCTGTCGCGTTCGCGTCGAGGTCCCATGCCACTGCTCCGGTGCGACCGAGCCCTACCGCTGCACCTGCGGCGACGAACTCGTCCCAGTCCAGTAGGTCGCGGCGGGCCGGTCGTGTGTTCGGGAGTGCCCCTCAGCGTCCGAACGTACGGCCGGCCAGCTCGGCCTCGGCGACCAGCTTCAGGGCGACCGCCGACGCGCCGACCGCGACCAGGTGCGCACCCGCAGTGATCCGCCAGTGCCGGGCCCGCCCGTCGTAGCGGGCCAGTAGGCGCGGGTCGGACTCGATGCGTACCCGTCGAGACTCTCCGGGCCCGAGGTCGACCCTCTCAAACCCCAGCAGCCGCAGCCGCTGTTCATCCGGCGTGCCGGTCAGATAAAGCTGCGGGACGTCGGTGCCGCTGCGATTGCCGGTATTGACGACGCTAAAGGTCGCGGTAACGGTGTCACCGCCCGTCACCCGGAGGTCGCGGTACTCGAAGGTGGTGTAGGTCAGGCCGTGGCCGAACGCGAACAGCGGGACCTGGCCGGTTCGGGCGAACCAGCGGTAACCGACGTCGGCGCCTTCGGAGTAATGGATGGTCGTCGGCGATCCGAACTTCGGGTCTACTGCGGGTAGCTGTGGGCGCGGTGTCTGATCGAGATCGACCGGGAAGGTAATCGGCAGCCGGCCGGACGGATTCACCCGACCGGCAATTATTTCCGCGATCGCCCGGCCACCCTGCTGACCGGGATACCACGCCTGGACGATCGCGTTCACCGCATCGTGCCAGGGCATGACCGTCGGGTTTCCGGTCTCCAGCACCACAACCGTATTCGGGTTCGCTGCCGCGACGGCGGCGATCAGCTCATCTTGGCCGGACGGCAGCGACAGGTCGGCAATGTCGAAGCCCTCGCCTTCGGCACGGGCCGCGAACACGATCGCGACGTCGGCCCGGCGCGCGACCGGCACCGCCTCGGCCGGGCTGAGACCGGCATCGAATTCGATCTGCGCGTCCGGAAGTTGTTTTCGCAGCTCGTCGAGCGGGCTCGACGGCAGCAGATACAAATTGCGCATGCCGGCTTCCGGACCGACCCCGCCCAGCGGGATCACGTCGGCGTACCCACCCACCGGCAGCACCGCGCTGGAACCGAAGCCAGCCGGCACCCCGAGCTCTGCATGGCCGCCAATGACAGCGATGCGTGCGGCCGCGGCGTGGTCAGTCAAGGGCAGCACGCCCCGGTTCTGCAGGAGCACGATCCCCTGACGTGCGACCTCGCAGGCAATGTTGTTGTGCGCGTCCATGTTCGGTGGCCCCGCGGCTTCCCATTGATCGATTCCGACGGCGTATATCGACCGCAGGATCCGCCGCACCATGTCCGACAACCGCTTTTGGGGTAGCCGGCCGTCGGCATAGGCGGCGCGCAGCGGGTCAGTGAATGCCTCCGCCTGCCACAAGATCGCGTCGATCTGAGCGCCGCACTCCTGATCGAGACCGCTCAACGCGCACTCCCAGCCCGGGGTGCCGCCCCAGTCCGACATCACCCAGCCGCGGTATCCCCACGCACCTTTCAGCACGTCGTTGAGCAGGACATCGTTCGCGGAGGCGTAGTCGCCGTTGACCTTGTTGTAGGCCGCCATCACCGCACCGGGCCGGCCCCGCTCGATGGCGATCTCGAAGGCCAGCAAATCGGATTCGCGGTGCGCGTCGGGATCGATCACCGCGTCCAACCAGTGCCGATTGGTTTCATTGCAGTTCAGCGAGAAATGCTTCGTCGTCGAGATGACACCCTGGGCCTGAATCCCGATGATCTGCTCGGCCGCCATGGCGGCGCTGAGCAGCGGGTCCTCGGAGAAGTATTCGAAGTTGCGACCGTTGCGCGGGTCGCGGGCCAG
>JAVROG010000382.1:0-5713 GCA_032162865.1 Mycobacterium sp.
TCGCCGAGGCCGCCTTGTATTTCGCCACCGACCGGTCCCGCTACGTCACCGGAACCGTGCTACCGGTGGACGGGGGGACGTCCGCGGGCAAGGTGGTCCGGCCCAAAAAGCGCGAGAGCTGACCGGCTTGTGCGCCGAACGTGCTCTGGCGGTGGACTTTTCGTGATTTTCCCGCCATGGGAGCACGTTCGGTGAAGGTTGGCTCGCATTCCGCTGCGTGTCACTTCTTCTTGGCGGGCGGGATCGCCGATGCCATCACCGCCGGGGCACGGTCCCACACCCGGTGCATCCCGAGCGCGGCCAGCAGCGCGGCGGTCGATTTCTTGTCGACGTCATCGGCGACCAACACCCCGGGGTCGTCGGGGGAGATGCCCGCCAACTCCAGGACCGCAACGCCGTCGCCCCACGCGGCCAGCGGCTTGCAATGCCGAAACGCCTCTTGCAGCAGCACCGTTAGCTTGATGTCGCCGCTCGGGGTGGTTCCTGCGGCGACAACGACCGCGTCGAACTCGACCGACCGCGTAGTCAGCAGGGTGCGTTCCACAATCTCGGTGCGCCGACCTGACTTGAGTTTTCCGCCCACCGGCGCGGTCAGCAGCGGAACGGCACCCGCGCCGGTGATCGCCTTGATCAGTTTCGCGATGCCGGCCAGATCGGATCCGGAGTCGGCAATGATGCCGACCTTGCGGCCGGCGACGGAACCGGGCTCGGCATAAACCTGAGACAACGCAGGCGATTTCGTCATGTCGGCGGGCGGCTTGCCTTTCGGGGCGGGCAGTCCCAGACCGGCGGCGACCTGCTCGCACAGGTCGGTGTCGACGTTGGCCAGTACGCCGAGCTCGCGTTCCTTGATCGCTTGCTCGTAGCACTTGCCGAGTTCGAAGGTGAACGCCTCGATAACGTGCAGTTGCTCGACGTGACTGAGGCTGCGGTAGAACATCGCCGCCTGGCTGAAATGGTCGTCGAACGACGCGGGGTTCTCACGGACGGTTGGGCCTTCAACTGCCCGGGGCGTCTGCACATACCCGCCGTCGCTGGCGTCGGCGACCTCGGGTTCGCCGTCGTCAATGCTGTTGGGACGGTAAGGAGCCAGGCCTTCGTGGATCGCGGTCTGGTGCATGCCATCGCGCAGCATGTCGTTGACCGGACAGTGCGGGCGATTGATCGGCAGCTGCGTGAAGTTGGGTCCGCCCAGGCGGGTCAGCTGGGTGTCGAGGTAGGAGAACAACCGCGCCTGCATCAGCGGATCGTTGGTCGGTTCGATACCGGGAACGAGATTGCCGGTATGGAACGCAACCTGCTCGGTCTCGGCAAAGTAGTTGGTGGGATTGCGATTCAGCGTGAGCTTGCCGATGAACGCGACTGGAACCAGTTCCTCCGGAACTAGTTTCGTCGGATCGAGCAGGTCGATACCTTGGTAAGTGTCGGTGCCGTCATCGGGTATGACCTGAATCCCGAGTTCGTATTCGAAGAAGGCGCCGGCGTCGATGGCATCGGCCATGTCGCGACGGTGGAAGTCGGGATCGCAGCCGGCGGCGATTTGCGCTTCTTCCCACACCAGCGAATGCACACCGGCGACGGGCTTCCAGTGGAATTTGACCAGGCTGGTCTTGCCGCGCTTGTTCACCAAACGGAAGGTGTGCACGCCGAATCCCTCCATGGTTCGGTATGAACGCGGGATGCCCCGGTCGCTCATATTCCACAACACATGGTGGGTGGCTTCGGTGTGCAAGGACACGAAATCCCAGAAGGTGTCGTGGGCGGATTGCGCCTGCGGAATCTCCCGGTCCGGATGGGGTTTGGCGGCATGGATGACATCGGGGAACTTGATGCCGTCCTGGATGAAGAACACCGGCATGTTGTTGCCGACCAAGTCGAAATTGCCCTCGTCGGTATAGAACTTCACCGCGAAGCCACGGGTGTCGCGGACGGTGTCGGCGGACCCACGCGACCCGAGCACCGTGGAGAATCGGCAGAACACGTCGGTTTTCTTGCCTTTGCGGCCCAGGAATGCCGCGCGAGTGTAGTCCGAGGCGGTGCCGTACGACTCAAACACACCGTGTGCGGCCGCACCGCGGGCATGCACGACGCGCTCGGGGATGCGTTCATGGTCGAAATGCGTGATCTTCTCGCGGAGGTGGAAGTCCTCCAGCAGGCTGGGGCCACGGTTGCCGGCTTTGAGCGAATGGTCGGTGTCGGGCAGTCGTAGACCCTGGGCTGTGGTGAGAAAAGAGCCTTGCTGGGTGCGAGGATCGGCGTCGGGACTGTCGCCGTTGGTGGTGGGCGCGCCGGTCGGGCTGGTGCGGCGGGGCGCGGACTGCGAGGGCTTGCGGGCTGGGGGCATTGGAACTCCAGGCTGTATCGAAGTGAATGTGGCTGCGGCATAGGTAATTCAGCGCAGGACGACGGAACTCGGGCCCATGTCGGACGACGGTTGGTACTCGTCCGGCCACAACAGCATCGGACGGAATATCCGTTGGCGCGGCCGCAGATCAGGGCTTGAAGAATCGATCCGTTCCTGTTGGCTGAAGAACAGGTACAGCGGTAGTACCCGCGATTCACGGCGTGAAACTCGGCATCGGCACCTGAGTGACTGAACCGCTGCGGCTGGGTGTTGCTCATCTCACACAAGACCGTTTTGTGGTCGCGAAACCCGTTTGCCGGTAATGCTTTCGGGTATTAACTCGGCTGTGACTTCTTTGTGGCTGGAAAACCGAACCGAAAAATCCTGGACGGCAAGCGCTCTTGCGGACGGACCGCGCTCCAGCGACGTCGTCGTCGTGGGTGCTGGCATCACCGGCCTGATGACCGCGGTGCTGCTGGCGCGTGCCGGAAAGGATGTGTTGGTGCTGGAGGCGCGCACCGTCGGTGCCTGCGCCACCGGAAACACCACCGCCAAAATCAGTTTGCTGCAGGGCAGCCATCTGTCGAAGATCCTGCCCAAACATGGCAGGGACACCGCGCGTGCTTACGTGGACGGCAACCGAGAAGCCATGGAGTGGGTGCTCAAGCACTGCGAGGCCCACGGTGTGGCCGTCCAGCACGAGGACGCCTACACCTATGCCCAGTCCAGCAAGGGCGTCGCGACAGCGCGTGCCGAGCTCAAGGCGTGCCAGACGGTGGGGCTGCCGGTCACGTGGGAAAACGATGCCGATGTCCCGTTTCCCTACCACGGTGGGGTGCGGCTGGCCGGGCAGGCGCAGTTCGACCCGATGTCGTTCCTGGATTCGTTGGTCGTTGAGTTACTCGACCGCGGCGGGCGACTGGTCGAGCACGCCCGGGTGCGGAGCGTGTCCGCCAGCGGCGACGGCGTGCGTGTACGTGTCAACAACGAGGCGCAGCAGGACGTTGAAATTAAGACCACACGGCTTGTGCTTGCCACCGGGATCCCGATTTTGGACCGCGGCGGGTATTTCGCGCGCGTGAAACCTCAGCGGTCCTACTGCATGGCCTTCAAGGTGCCCGGCACCGTCACCCGGCCGATGATGATTTCCACCGATTCCCCCACGCGCTCGGTGCGCTACGCGCCCGTGGGGGACGGCGAGTTGCTGATAGTCGGCGGCGCGGGACACACCGTCGGGCGGGAAAAGAGCCCCACGAAGGCCCTCGACGAGCTGTCCTCATGGACGCGGTCGCATTATCCGGGGGCGGTACAAACGCATTTCTGGTCGGCGCAGGATTACAGCCCGATCGACGAATTGCCCTATGTCGGACCGATCTTGCCGAATTCCGAAAGCATTTTCATTGCAACAGGTTTCAACAAGTGGGGTATGACAAATGGCCCCGCAGCGGCGTTGGCGCTATCGAGCCGAATTCTGGGCGGTCGGATGGACTGGAGCAGTGCATTCGCCAGCTGGAGCCGGCATGAGCTGTCAGGTCTGGTGACCGCCATGCAGTCCAATCTCGAAGTCGGGTTCAACCTCGGTCGGGGTTGGATCACACCTGCGACGCGGTGGATCAACCGCAATCCCGGCGAGGACGAAGGCGGTGTGGTCAGCGGACCCCCGTGGCACCTGGAAGCCAGATCCCGCGTCGACGGCACCGAGCGCACCGTGTCACCCGTGTGCCCGCACCTCGGTGGGATCGTCAACTGGAACGACGCCGACAAGGCTTGGGAGTGCCCCCTGCACGGGTCGCGGTTCGCGCCGGACGGCACGTTGCTCGAAGGTCCTGCAACAACCGATCTGACTGCATCGCACTGAGCTAGGCGTTACTCGACGGCATCGGGGACCTGTTGCTCAGCGATCATCCCCAACCGCCAGGTGCACTCCCGGTTTCGGGGCGCCACCCCCATGAGCTGCACAGCGTCGGGCACCCAGCTCAGCGGCCAGCTGGTGGTGAGTTCGCTCATCTCGACCCTGCACCGTCCACCGGGAAGATCGCTTAACCGCAGTGTGATCCGTGCCGTCGCCGCCGGTCTGACCTTCGCCAGCAGGACCAGTTCCTCACCGGGCACGCAGCTGTGCACCACCGTCTCGTCATTGATCACCGCCGGCCAAGTCCCGATGGAGTGCAGAATCCGCGTGCCGGTAGCCGGCCAATCCGAATCCACTGCGCGGATCCGGCTATTGCCGACCACCCAGCCTGAGTACGTCCAGCCGTCGGCCAGCACGTCCCACACCCGCTCGCGGGTGGCAGCGATGTCTCGCGTCACGGTCATAGACAAGTCCTTAACCTCGAAGAGATGAAGAGATATTGCACCGCGGCATCCGCCGATCGTCGTCGGAAGGAGGTGTTAAGCCACGTTCTCACGTTGAGCCACAATGCCTCGTGAACGGTGCCTAGAGCCGGTCGGTGCCTGCGCAGAATGCCTTGGGGCGGTGCGGGTTACGTTCGCGTTTGCACGTAACATAACCGGCGATGATGGCGCCGGTTCGAGTGGTTGCACTTGTTCTCGTAGTGTGGTGATCGCAAATGTCAAGATTCGCGACACTTGCATCTGAGACACACCGATACGCTGCGCGATCTGTGACTGGGTCAGGTTGTCGAAAAAGCGAAGCATCAGCACAGTTCGTTCCCGTTCGGGCAACGCCGCGATCAGGGGTCGCACGGTCTCGACTTCGAGAACTCTGTCGAAGTTCGCATCGAGGCTGCCTATCGTCTCGTGGAAGGCTTTTGGATCGTCGCCGGTCCCCACCGGTGCATCAGTTGAATACGTCGAGTATGCGCAGCTGGCGATGAGCCCCTCCACGACCTGTTCACGGTCCACGCCGAGGTGGTCGGCCAGTTCGGTGGCAGTTGGAGCGCGAGCCAGCGAATGAGACAGCTCGGTTGTGCCCGCATTGATACGCAGGCTGAGGCTTTTGAGTCCACGTGGGACTTTGATTGCCCAGCCGTGATCGCGAAAGTGCCGACGTATCTCACCCATTATTGTCGGCACGGCGAAACCGAGGAATCCCGAACCGGTTTCGACATCGAAGCGGGACACCGCCTTGACTAGACCGACACGCGCGACCTGTACCAGATCTTCGTGTGGCTGGCCGCGGTTCTTGAAGCGTCGCGCGATGTTATCGGCAAGCGGCAGACAGTGCCGAATGATCTCTTCGCGCTGGCGCCTGAAGTCTGCGGAGTCGGGGCTCAGTGTGGCGAGGAGCCTAAACATCGGTATTACCTCGGCGTAGTCGCCGCGTGATTCAGTCATGATCTGTCCCGTTCCGCTTCGCTTAAGGGGCTTGCGGCTCGGACCTGAACCGCTGAGTGTGTACCACGGGCG
>JAVROG010000383.1:0-6552 GCA_032162865.1 Mycobacterium sp.
GTGGCTTGGGGCGGTTGTTCGGATCCTTCCGGGGACGGCTGTTCCGCAGTGGTCACTAGTTCTCCGTTCAAGTGGTTCGTGTTCATCACAGCTACCCTGATTGACTACGCGGGAAACCGGCTGAGGCCGAGGGGTCCGCACGGCCGAGAACATGTTTGAATAACTCATCGACAGCTTCCGGCGAGGTTTTCCTTTGTTTCGACGCCGATGCCCACGCGTATTGGTGGTTCGACCCGGCTACGGCCATCGCCTGCCACGGGTGGTACGCAAATCTATCTGAGCTGTTGCGCATCCAGGGACAATTGGTAAGGCAACCGAAAACCGAAGGGCTGTCGGCCAGGAAGCCGCTGCGTCTTTGTGCAAAATCGGCAATGCCAACGGCATTGACTGCGAGGTCGTTGCACTTCCCGGCAAGCATGACTGGCCGTCGGCCGCCACTGCCTTCGAGATGACGCTGCCCTGGCTCGCCGGGTGGATTGACCTCCCCCAAGGCCACGCCCACGGCGGTGCCGTAGATCCCCGTCAGGCGGTAGCCGATCAGCCGGGTATTTCCGGTGGTCGTGGATGGGCTTGCGCGCGCGGCCCGCGGGGTATCCGCCTGCGAATGCTTATGCACAAGGGGGCGCCCATGCCGACGGAGCCGGATTGTCCGAAACGGATGGAGTTCGGGCCGTGCGGTGGCGTGCGGCCCGACGGCCAGTGCGAGATGCGCTCCGGTACGTGCGCTTTCGACAACGTTGTTCCTTGGGCGGGGCCATCACCAACCAACCAGCTCATCGTGCGGGCAGCTCGGCCGCCGCTGGTGCTCACCGATTTCAGCTGCGCGCCCTTCGACCGCGATGACGTCGCGGCGACCGCCGCGATCCTGGCGCCCACCTGTGATGCCCTCCTGGTGGGCGAACACCAGAACAAACCGGACTTTCCGCCGACGCTGATGGGATCACTGCTGCTCGACGCGGGCGCGGTGCCGTGGATTACCTTGTCCTGCCGAGATCGCAACCGCATCGTGCTCGAACAGGAACTTCGCGGGCTGCGCAGCCTCGGGGTGGACACGGTGCTCTGCGTGACCGGCGACGGACGCGGCTACGACGTTCGCCCGGACGTCACCCAGACCTTCGATCTCGACGGACCGCGCCTGGTGTCGCTGGCCGCCTCCGTCGGAGTGATTCCGGCGGTGCCCGAAACTCCGACGGCGCCGCCCGTGCATGCCCGACCCACCCGGTTGGTGGAGAAGCAGCGGGCCGGGGCGGGTCTGGCGGTGCTGAACCACGTGCCCTTCCCCGACATGATCGCCGAGTTCATGAAATCGGCTCGCTCGGCAGGCCTGTCGATCCCGGTCATCGCCTCCGTCGCGGTCTTCACCGACAGCGTGTCGGCAGCCGTGTTGCAGGGGTTGCCGGGTCTCGAACTCGATCCGGCCGTAACCGAAGAGGTCTTGAGCGCGGCGGATCCGGTCGCGGCGGGGATCTCGGCCGCAGTTGCCGAAGCGCGTGCCCTGTTGGCGATCGAGGGAGTCGCGGGTGTCAACGTCTCTGGACTCGCGTCGGCCTCGGGCGCCCACATCGGCGCGGAGATCAAGGCAGAAGTCGGCCGCCGGATCCGCCAAGAGGCGCAATGACCAACGCGATGCAGGCGGAGTTCGACACCGTGGCGGAGTGGACGGCGCAAGTAGCGGCCGACCTCGGCCCGGACTACCACGTTCCCGCCGGCTGCCGGGGAAGCGGCAGTCCTGCCGTCCTGGACTGGCTGATCGGGCAGCTGGAACTTGTTCCCGGCACATTGTTCCTGGACTGCGGGGCGGGTGTCGGTGGTCCTGCCGCTTATGCGGCGCGATCGCGCGCTGTGCTACCGGTACTCGTCGAGCCAGAAGCGGGCGCCTGCCGCGCGGCGAAGAGATTGTTCGGCCATCCGGTGGTGCGTGCGGAAGGGTCGAAATTGCCGATGGCGGACGCCAGCTACGATGCCGCCTGGGCGCTGGGGGTGCTGTGTACGACTCCCGATCAACTCCCGTTGCTCAAGGAACTGCGCCGCACCGTGCGGCCGGGAGGGCGCATCGGGATGCTCGTTTTCGTGGCTCACGAGGACATTAGCAGCAATCAGCTTGAGGGCAACCACTTTCCAACTCCTGACGGCCTGCGTGAGTTGATCGCGCAGTGCTCGCTGAGTGTCGAGAAGAGTCTGAGCACCGCCGAGCTACCGGAGATTCCCGACACCTGGAATCAACGTGTCGACACCGTCGAGCGAGAGCTCACCGATCGGTACGGACATACGGACGCCTGGCAATTGGCCGAACGACCGAGCTCGGCGATCGGACGGCTGCTCGAACAAGGAACATTGACCGGCGAGTTGCTGGTGCTGCGCCACGCGTGAGCCTGGATTGCTCTGCCTGGCGCGCCGCCTAAGTGTCGAGCGCGCCGGCGGCCACTGCGGCCGCGTTGATTTTGGTCAGCACCTCACGCAGCTGCTCGAGTTCGGCGAGTTCGACGCCGAGCCTTTCCACTACCGCCGGGGGAACCTTCAGCGCCTGGCGGCGAAGGCTCCGACCACGCGGGGTCAGCTCAATGTGGGTGGTTCGCTCGTCGGCCGCACTGCGGGTCCGGGTAATCAAGCCTTGCGCCTCAAGCCGTTTGAGCATCGGAGAAAGGGTCGCGGAATCCAGTTGGAGTGATGCGGCAATGTCCTTGACCGACAATTGTTTTCCGCCGGTCACCCCGCTGGCTTTCGCGTTGTCCCACAGGGCCAGCATCACCAGATACTGCGGATGGGTCAGCCCGAGTGGTTCCAGCAGGGGCCGGTATACCGCGAGTACCGCGCGGTTGGTGACTGCCAGCGCAAAACAAACCTGGCGCTCCAGCGACAGCGGGTCGATGTCCGCAGCTACCGCTCTGACCATGGGTCCTCGTACCTTTTTGTGAATGCTGGTGTCGGCTCAGAACGGACTGCTGTTGTCCTGCCACTGGCCCGATTCTGGACGCGGTCCGAAGCGCCGGACGTAGTCGTCGTGGATGTGGGCCTGCTTCTGGCGTTTGATCACGTCTACCAGGTTGGGGTCCAGGCCGTGCTGGGCCAGCCGGTGCCGACGCCACACCTTGTTCAATGCCAGCGCCATCAAGATGGACCAGATGTAGATCGGCGCCGTCATCTCCAAGTGCACATACAGCGATGCCGGCAGCAGCCAGAGCGGAGCGAGCACCAACAGTGGAGGTATTCCAACTCGGATTACGTGACGACGGATGGCCCCATCTCCGGCAAGGTCGTAGGCAACCCATTCCCGCATCGAGTTGGGTAGGCAACGTCCGTACGAATATGCGATGTACTGCAAGAAGTTTGGGCGTGCGGCGGTCATGGTGCTCCTACAAAGGAATTCATCGAGGCCCTCGTCGGCGCCGACACTATTATCGTACCCTACTAATTAGGGCCCTAACTATGTAGGCCTGGTCACGTGCCTTCAGGCCGCAATGAGTTTGACCGGCAGGTGATGGTGTCGGCGGATGATGTTGTTTTCAGCCCACGAGGGTTGCTCGGCCATCTCGATGCGGTCAACACGTTCGAGCAGCGCGCGCAACATTGCCTCGGTTTCCAGCCGGGCTAGCCCTTGACCCGCGCACGCATGGGTGCCATTGCCGAATGCGACGTGGCGGCGGGCATCGCGCCTGATGTCGAACGTGTCGGGGTCGTCCCACTCCTCCTCGTCGCGGTTGGCCGATGCGTACATGATCAGAATCCGGGAACCAGCTGGAATTGGCGTGCCGCCGACCTCGGTGTCATCGCGAACTTTGCGGGCAAAGGCGCGCAAGGGTGATTCGAAGCGGAGGACTTCATTGATGGTGTTCGGGATCAGGCCGGTGTCCTTCTTGAGCAGGCGCCACTGGTCGGGATGAGCCGCGAGCAGATACACGGCGTTTGATATGGCACTGATCGTCGTATCCAGGGATGGCGCGATGTAGTCGATCATCAGAGCCGAGCACTCCGCGCGCGCGAGCTTGCCGTCGTCGGCAGCGCAGAGCAGTTCGTGTGCCATGCTGCCGTCGAGGACAGAGCGCTCCCGTACCACCCGGCGGGCGAACCGCAGCATCTGCAGGGTGCGCGGAATCGCTCGAACCGCTTGCCAATTGACTGGTCCGAGGATGTCGAATGTCGCACCGCCCCATGCGATGAGATGGTCACGTTCGTCACGCGGCCAGCCGACGAGGTCGGGAACGATTGCGAGCGGCAGCGCGGTGGCCAAATCGGCGACGGCGTCGACGGTGCCCCGTTGCATTGCGGCGTCGACCACTGCGTCGGCCTGTTTGTCGATGTCTTCGCCGACCGAACGCAGCGCCTTGGGCAGTAGTCGGTGGGCAAGCAGCTTGCGGCGCCGGTCGTGTTCTGCGCCGTCGCTGTTGAGTGTCGTGCCACGGGAGAGCCGATTGCTCAGCGGGTTGAGTGCGACACCATTGCCAGAGAGGAACAGACCGTCGTTACGGAGCGCGGCCTTGCATTCGGCGTAGCGCGGCAGCGCATAGACCTTGTGTTTGGCCAGCCACACCACGGAGTTGAGGCGGCGTAGACGCTGGTAATGCGGATAGGGGTCTAGCAAGGCATCGGTGGTGTAGATGTTCTCGCGGTAGGTCGCAACACCACTGGGGTCTCTACCCATGAAACGTTCTCCTCAGCCCTGATATCCGGCGGCAGGCAACTGAGGGCGCACATCCACCACCGCAATATCTGACGAAATCGTCACATAAGGGCATCGGCCGAGTCAAGAGTTTCTGACGAAATCGTCACCGGCCGCTCGGACGTTTGGTGGCGACCAGGCTGCGCCCGGCTTCGCCGCGCTTGCGATCGCCCGGACGACCGCGCCTGGGGATGCGGAGAGTCTGGCGCGGCTTATGGTCGAGCGGTGACCATCACATACGACGACGCGCTGCGGGAACAGATCCGGGCGCGGTTGGCGAATCACGACCGCCGTACGGTGGCCGACCCGACGAAGCGGCACGCAGCCGTGGCGGTGGTACTCGTCGATTCCCAGGCCGGTGAAGACCGCGTGGATCCGGCGCCGGTTGACGAATGGATCGGCGGCCGCCCCATGCCGGAGGAGGGCCTGGACGGCCATATGGTCGGGGTGGCGGGCGGTGCCGCTTTTCTGCTGTGTCGCAGGGCAACTCGCATGACATCCCATGCGGCGCAATGGGCGCTGCCCGGCGGACGGCTCGACCCGGGTGAAACCGTCATCGACGCGGCGCTACGCGAACTCGACGAAGAGGTCGGTATCAGATTGCCAGACTCGGCGGTGCTGGGACTGCTCGACGATTACCCGACGCGGTCGGGATATGTCATTACGCCGGTGGTGATTTGGGGCGGCGGACGGCTCGATCCGCGGCCCGCGCCCGACGAGGTGATGGCGGTCTATCGGGTGGGGCTGCACCAATTGCAGCGAGCAGATTCGCCGCACTTCGTCAGCATCCCGGAGAGCCCGCGTCCAGTTGTCCAGATCCCGTTGGGAAACGACCTCATCCACGCGCCTACGGGCGCCGTGCTGTTGCAGCTGCGGTGGCTGGGCCTGGAAGGCCGGGGCGATCCGGTCGACGAGCTCGAGCAACCGCTGTTCGCCTGGAAATAGGCTAGTTGCCGCCGCCTCCGCCGCAGCCCCCGCCGCCGCAGCCACTCCCGCCACCGCAGCCACTGGATCCACCACCGCAGCCACTCCCGCTGCAGCTACTCCCGCTACCGCCGCCGTCCGATCCCGCCCCAGCTCCCCAGACGCCGGCCGGCCTCGGAGCCCCGCTGCCGACGCTGTTTTGGGCGAGACGAACCGCGTGACGCGTATTTGGCATACGCAACGAGCGCGACGGCGAGGACCACCATCACCACCAGAAGAATTAGCACCACATTGGTGGTGGCGGTGCTACTCATCGGCCAAGTCTACGCGGGTTTTCCACAGTATTTCCGACGTTCTTTGCGCCAATTACAGTGGTCAACGTGCGGCGCCGACGGGGAGATCGATATGGACGGGCGCGCGTCGCAGTGACGGAACTCGACCTTCCCCCGGCCGTATTCAAGACGTGCCCATGGCAGCCGCGGACTCTGGTGGAGACCGGTCTACGACAGTGGTTGCGCTGCTGTGCACCCGCGCTACAGGACAACCAGGTGATCGGCATGCCGTCTCGAGCGGTCGATGAAGCGTGTCATGGGCTGATCCTGTGCACCGCGCGTTATGCGGCGTTCTGCGACACGGCATACGGCCAATTTCTGCACACCATCCCGAGGGCGGTGCACCCGCGGCTACCCGTGCTGCCAGTGACCCTTCCGACGAGCAACTTCGCCGGACAGTCATTGCCTGGCAGTTGGCCGCGCAGCCGGACGAACAAAGTGTGCTGTGGGACCTCGACGAACCTGTCGGTGTCGAACGGCCCTGGGGTATCAGCCCCACTCGAGTCGCTGAGATTCGGAGCGCGGTTGCGTGGTTCGCCTAGCGCGGGCGCCGCCTACCTGGTCCCTGTGTGTCGCAGCGAACCGATGTACTGTAAAAACACGTTGTGCAAGGCAATCCCGGGGATGGCGAGGACGCGG
>JAVROG010000384.1:0-6524 GCA_032162865.1 Mycobacterium sp.
GGCCCTGCTATCTACGAAGCCGAATCCTCCACCGCACGAAGCAGGCGTAGAACACCGACAAGCCGGCCAGCATGCCCATGTCCAGCAGCCAGATCTTCGAGGTGTGCTGCCAGAACCGGTCCTGCGGGACCAGCGAGCCGGGCACCAAGTTACGCACATCGACCGTCGATGCGGCCGCGGCATAACCCCAACGCGCCGGCACCACCGTCGAGACTTGTTCCAACACGATCCGATGCGTCACCGGCACCATTCCGCCGCACAACACCAGCTGCGCCATGATCGACACCACGAACAGCGGCATGATCTGCTCGTTCGAGCGGACCAACGCCGAGATGGCCAAGCCGAGAACTGCCGACGCCACGCACGTCGCGGCGACGGTAAGGAACAACTCGGCGGTGGCTGCGACGTTTCCGTGGCCCAGCACCAAACCACCGCGACTTGGTGCACTCTTGCCCAGCACCACAATGGTGGTGGCGATCGCCGCTTGCAGAATGGCGAATGCACAGAACACCGCGGTTTTGGCGGCCAGGTACGCCGATGTCGACAACCCCACGGCTTGCTCACGCTGGAATATCGCCCGTTCACCGACCAGGTCGCGGATGGTCAATGCGGTGCCCATGAAAGCCGCCGAGAGCAACAGCAGGTTGAGGATTTGCGCGGATTCGTCCGGAGTGCCGGCGTGCTCGGCGACGGCGCGGAAACCGTTAGAGCCGGGAACGGTCAGCGATAGTGCGCCCAGGATGAACGGCAGCACAGCCAAAAACACGAAGTAGGCGCGGTCGGCGACCACCAGGCGCACCTGTCGCCGCGCGATGGTCGAGACTTGCCGCCGGGTGCTGGTGTGCACCGGTTCGCCCAGGTCCGCGGGTTCGGAGTCGCCGGCCGGCGGTTGGCGCAGACTCTGGGCCTCACTCTGGGCCAGGAATCGTCGGTTTGCTTCGTCGGGGTCGGCGCCCACCTGGCCAAAAATCTTGGCCCAGTTCGTGGTCCCCATCGCGTCGCCGATCTGGCCGGGCGGACCGCAGTACGCAGTCTTGCCGCCCGGCGCCACCAGCAGCAACTGGTCACAGATGTCCAGGTAGGACAACATGTGCGTCACGACGATCACCACCCGGCCCGCGTCGGCAAGCTGGCGCAACATCATCATGACCTGGTGGTCGAGTGCGGGGTCCAGACCCGACGTCGGCTCGTCGAGAATGAGCAGCGACGGCCCCGTGAGCAGCTCCAACGCCACCGAGGCCCGTTTACGCTGGCCGCCGGACAGCTTGTCCACTCGGGTGTCGGCGTGCTTGGTCAGGTCGAGTTCCTTGAGCACCTGGGCGACGACCGTGGCGCGATCGGTTTTGCTGGTGTCGGGTGGCAGGCGCAGTTCGGCCGCGTAACCCAGTGCCTGGTTCACCGTGAGTTGGCGGTGCACCACGTCGTCCTGTGGGACGATCCCGATTCTGCTGCGCAGCGACGCATATTCGGCGTGAATGTCGTGGCCTTCGAAGCTGACCGAACCCGAACTCGGACGGGCATAGCCCGCGATCAGCCGGGCCAGTGTGCTCTTCCCGGCCCCCGACCCGCCGATCACGGCGGTCAGCGTTCCTGGTCTGGCGGTCAGCGAGATGCCGTCAAGTAGGCGTTTGCCGTTGTCGACGGTGTAAATGACCTTGCGTACTTCCAAACCGCCGGTGCGGGAAGCGGTCTCGGCCTGCGGAACGAGGGTGTCATCGGCGAACATCAGGTCGACGTTGCCGATCGTGACCACATCGCCCTCGGACAAAATCGCCGATCCCACCCGGGTGCCGTTGACGAACGTGCCATTGACGCTACGGTCCTGGATCTCGGTGCCGAGCGGCGTCTGGCGCAGGGTTGCGTGTTGGCGCGAGGCTAGAACGTCGGAGACGACGATGTCGTTGTCGTTGGCGCGACCAATCGAGATGGCGCCGGTCGACTTTGCTGGCCCAGAGGGTCCGGTCAATCGGGGTGAAAGGATCTTCACCATCCGGGTGGCCAGGCTCGATACGTCGGCCGTTCTGGCATTGATAACGGTCGATTCAGCGGGCTGGGGCTTGACGTTGACCGCCGTGATTTCGTCGCGTGGTGGTTGCGGTGCCGGCCGTCGCTCGGGACGCCTCGGTACCCGGGGCGGCGGAGGCGGCGGAGGCGGAACGGGGCCAGGTCGGCCGTTCCCGCGGACGGCCTGGCTCGGGGGAGCCGGGCCTGAAGGAGCCGCGCGCGGCGGCGGCGGGGTCACCGACCAGGCCAGGGTGGGCGGACCGCTGTCGTGCGTCGACCTGCTGTTCGCGAAGCCGGCTGACGGCGGGTTGGGTTGGGCTCGCTGGGCGCCGAACTCGAAGGTCAACCGCGGTCCGGTGGGGTTGCCGACGTTGATGCTCTGGCCGTCGTGAATATCGACCACCGGCATCCGGTAGCCATTGACATAGGTTCCGTTCAGGGAACCGTTGTCGATCGCCATCCAGCGGCCCTGGTCGAAGCGCAGGATCAGGTGCGCGCGGGAAATACGAGGATCCGGGATGCGCAGGTCAGCATGCAGGTCGCGTCCGATGACCACCTCGTAGCCCGGCGGAAAGGAACGTTGGGACCCGTCGTGCCGGATGGTCAGGGCCGGCGGGGCTGGTCGACTCACATGCTCCATTATTAGCGCGTTTCGAGAGTTGCTGGTTGTGACTGGGCTGTGATGTTGCTATGTCTCAGTTCGGGCATACATAGCTGTTTCATAGCTCCCAAGGGGCACTCTGCCAATGCATTTCATGCATCATTCGAGAGGGAGTGCAGAGAGGGGGCAACAGCAATGCACGTTCGATCAGGCGATAACGCGCGTCACAATGCTGGGCGACGCCTCCTGAACACCTCGCGCCAAGCAGTGCGTGCGGGCCTTCAGTCACTGCCCAACACTACCGTCGCGCACCTCCGGCGCCGCGTCCCACCAGCCCCGAGCACCCCACCACCGCCCGAGCGGCGACCCGCTCCGGTCGCGGGGTCGCGTGCCGAAATGACCCGCGGTTCGTCGTTTGCCGGCTACACCCTGCTGCGCCAACTAGGCGTCGGCGGAATGGCCGAGGTTTACCTGGCCCTGCACCCGCGTTTGCCGCGGCGGGACGTGATCAAAGTCCTCGCCGAGGCGATCACCGCGGATGCCGAGTTCCGCGAAAGGTTCAACCGGGAGGCCGACCTCGCGGCGACGCTCTGGCATCCGCATATCGTCGGGGTGCACGATCGCGGCGAATTCAACGGCCAGCTGTGGATCTCGATGGACTACGTCGAAGGCACCGATGCCGCGCGACTGGTGAAAGAGTCCCACCCGCAAGGCATGCCGGCGCGCGACGTGTGCGCCATCCTCGACGCCGTTTCCGGAGCGCTCGATTACGCCCACGATCGCGGGTTGCTGCACCGCGACGTCAAACCGGCCAATATCCTGCTCACCCACCCAGACGATGATCCCGAAAGCCGGGAACGGCGAATCTTGTTGGCGGACTTCGGCGTTGCCCGCCACCTCGCCGACATAAGCGGGATCACCCAGACCAACGTCGCGGTGGGCACGGTCGCCTACGCGGCACCCGAACAATTGACGGGTGGCAACATCGACCGTCGGGCCGATCAATATGCTCTGGCCGCCACTGCTTTTCACCTTCTCACCGGAGTGCCACCGTTTCGGAACTCGAACTCGGTCGCGGTGATCAGCCAGCACCTGCACGAGGATCCACCCCTGCTCAGTGACTACCGCCCGGAGTTGGTGTGTCTGGACGACGTGTTCGTCAAGGCGCTCGCGAAGAAGCCGGAAGACCGATTTGAGCGGTGTCGGGGGTTCGCCGCCGCGGTCCGCGATCGGGTCGGCTCCGACAGGTTCGATGGGTCGCAAGATGCCGTCGAACCCGTCGTGGCTGAGCCGCCGCGTGCTCATGGTGTGCGCGCGTTGCTCGGACACAACATTTCACCGCGCTTCCGGATGGCGGGTGCGATCGTCTGCGCGGTGCTGATCGCTGTCGCGGCGACATGGTCGACGCTGTACACTTTCGAGACCGATCCTGGGCAAGCCAGCCCCGCGCTGGCCGCCAGACCAGCCGCGCCAGCACCCGCCGCTCCTCCTGCCGCCCCCGTCGCGGCGACCCCGGGCAAGACCCTGAACGGCACCTACCGGTTTGACTTTGACCGGTCAAAGCGCACCAGCAACGGAATGTCCATCCGTCACGATGGCGGCACCACGAACTGGTTTGCCTTCCAATCCGCCTGCACCGCCAACGGGTGTGCCGCCAACGGGACTCGGCTCGACGACGCCACCCATCAGGTCGCCGATACCTCCGACGGCGGCCAGACCGAAACGCTGCGATTCGTCGCCGGGTATTGGCAGGGCACGCCGCAACATGAACGGGTCGGCTGCCACCAGCCGAACCAACCGGAACAAACCACCGAGCAGGAGACGGTGGGTCTGTCGCTGGCGCCGCAGGCCGACGGCACGTTGCGCGGCGTGCGGACCGAGACCGTCGGCAGCAACGAGTGTGGTGCCCAAGGAGCAGTACTGCGAGTGCCCGTGGTGGCCACCCGGGTTGGCGACGTGCCCCCGAACGTGGCGCTGACCGATCCCGTGCAGGCGATGAGCGCCGCGGCCACGCCGGCCACCAGGCCGACGCCACCCGTGCTGGGCGGGATATGCAGCGACGTGGACAAGCTCGGCTACGACCAGACCAGCAACGAACAGGTCGTGTGCGAGGGCAACACCTGGGACAAGGCCCCGATCACCACCGGAGTGCACGCCGCGGGAAGCACCTGTGACCGGCCTGACATTCCGGTATTCGCGATGTCCGCGTCCAGCGACGGTTACCTGATCGAATGCGATCCGGTGACCCGAGTGTGGAATCGCCACCGCTAGCCTGCGCACTTCGCACCCGGCGGCTTGTCGGTGGCTGCCTCTACCCTGGTGTCATGGCTTTCGCCACCGAACACCCAGTAGTTGCGCACTCCGAATACCGCGCCGTCGAAGATCTCGTCCGCACCGGTCCGCAGTTCAAGGTGGTCAGCCCGCACCAACCCGCGGGCGACCAGCCCGCCGCGATCGAGGAGCTGGAGCGACGCATACAGGCGGGGGAGCGCGACGTGGTGCTGCTCGGCGCCACCGGCACCGGCAAGTCGGCGACTACCGCGTGGCTGATCGAACGGCTGCAACGGCCGACCCTGGTGATGGCACCGAACAAGACGCTCGCCGCGCAGCTGGCCAACGAACTGCGGGAGATGTTGCCGCACAACGCAGTCGAGTACTTCGTCTCGTACTACGACTACTACCAGCCAGAGGCCTACATCGCGCAGACGGACACCTACATCGAGAAGGACAGCTCCATCAACGACGATGTGGAGCGGCTACGGCACTCCGCGACGTCATCGCTGCTGTCACGACGCGACGTGGTGGTGGTGGCCTCGGTGTCCTGCATCTACGGCCTGGGCACGCCACAGTCCTACCTGGACCGTTCGGTCGAGCTGGAGGTAGGCCTCGAGGTACCACGAGACGCGCTGCTGCGCTTGCTCGTCGACGTGCAGTACACCCGTAACGATCTGTCGTTCACCCGCGGTTCGTTCCGGGTGCGCGGGGACACCGTGGAGATCATCCCGTCCTACGAGGAACTGGCGGTTCGTATCGAGTTCTTCGGCGACGAGATCGAGGCGCTGTACTACCTGCATCCGCTGACCGGTGACGTGGTCCGCCAGGTCGATTCGCTGCGCATCTTTCCGGCCACCCACTATGTCGCCGGTCCGGAGCGGATGGCCGTCGCCATCTCCACCATCGAGCAGGAACTTGCTGACCGGCTCGCCGAACTCGAGAGTCAGGGCAAGCTGCTCGAGGCGCAGCGGCTGCGGATGCGCACCAACTACGACGTCGAAATGATGAAGCAGGTCGGGTTCTGCTCGGGCATCGAGAACTACTCCCGCCACATCGACGGCCGCGGGCCAGGCACACCGCCGGCAACCCTGCTGGATTACTTCCCGGAGGACTTCCTGCTGGTCATCGACGAATCACACGTCACCGTGCCGCAGATCGGTGGCATGTATGAGGGCGACATGTCGCGCAAGCGCAACCTCGTCGAGTACGGCTTCCGGTTGCCGTCGGCGGTCGATAACCGCCCGTTGACCTGGGAAGAGTTCGCCGACCGGATCGGGCAGACCGTGTACCTGTCAGCCACGCCGGGACCCTACGAGTTGCGCCAGACCGGCGGCGAGTTCGTCGAGCAGGTGATCCGCCCGACCGGCCTGGTGGACCCGAAAGTGGTGGTCAAGCCGACCAAGGGCCAGATCGACGACCTCATCGGTGAAATCCGGAAACGCGCCGAGGCCGACGAGCGGGTGCTGGTGACGACGCTGACCAAGAAGATGGCCGAAGACCTCACCGATTACCTGCTGGAGATGGGCATCCGGGTGCGTTACCTGCACTCCGAGGTCGACACGCTGCGCCGGGTCGAGCTGCTCCGGCAGCTGCGGCTCGGCGACTACGACGTGCTGGTTGGCATCAATCTGCTGCGCGAGGGTCT
>JAVROG010000385.1:0-3574 GCA_032162865.1 Mycobacterium sp.
CCCCGATCACCTGGCGCACGCACTGGTGGTCCTGTTTACGGTGGGCGGTGTTCCCAGCGTGTATGCGGGCGACGAGTTCGGCTTCCGCGGCCTCAAGGAAGAACGCTTCGGCGGCGACGACGCGGTACGACCCGAATTCGGCTCTCCCCCGATGGAATTAGACCAGTCGGGCACTCAGGTTTGGGAGTTGCACCAGTACCTGATCGGGCTGCGTCGCCGCCACCCGTGGCTACATACCGCCAGGACCAGCGCGTTACGCCTGAATAACAAGCACTTCGTTTACCGAGTCCAACGCAACGATGATGCACTTCTGGTCGCGCTCAACATCGACGATGAACCTCTGCGGGTATCGCTTCCGGAACTCGGCATCCCGCACGCGCGAGTGGTTGCCGGATCGACGGCACCTCCCGAACAGGTCCTCGATACCGTGGTCGTCGAAGCCCACGGCTGGCGCATTCTGAGCCCTATCTGACGGTCAGCCGCGCTACCGTCTGCGGGTCCTGCTCGCCGCCGTAATACTTGTCGAGCAGGGCGAGGAAGTCCTGGTTGTCGTCAGCGGCCCGGGCGAACAGCGTCATCGACGAGCGAAGCTTGAGGTCGTCGGGCCAGCCGAAGATCTCTCCGGCCGAACGGCCCTGCACCTGATTGACCAGGCCGACGCACTCGCGCAGTCGCGGCCCGAGCAGGTCATGGTCCAGATACGCGTGGGCTTCGTCGAGTGAAGCGATGCCGTAATGCACTGCCGTCGGGCTGCTGCCCAGCCCGCGCAGTTGCGGAAAGACGAACCACATCCAGTGGCTGCGTTTTCGGCCGGTCCGCAGCTCGTCGACGACGGTGTCGTAGACGGGTGCCTGCGCATCCACGAAGCGCTTCAGGTCGAAGGGATCGACGGTCATAACACGCACCTTATTGGGTTTCGCCCCCTGGTTAGATGGTCTGATGGCGGTTAAGCGGCAAGTGCCCAAGGTCGCGGACCTGGCGCCGCTACTGCAATTCAAGAGGCCGCAGTTCAACCGCGTGCAGCGGCGCCTGGATGCGGCACTGACCATCGAGGATCTGCGGCTCATCGCCAAACGGCGAACCCCGAAGGCGGCATTCGACTACACCGACGGCGCCGCCGAGGACGAGCTGTCCATCCAGCGCGCCCGACAAGCCTTCCGCGACATCGAGTTTCATCCGACGATCCTGCGTGACGTAACCAACGTGTGCGCCGGCTGGAACGTCCTCGGGCAGCCCGTGGTCTTGCCGTTCGCAATAGCGCCGACCGGATTCACCCGGTTGATGCACACCGAGGGCGAGATCGCCGGCGCGCGGGCGGCGGCCGCGGCCGGTATTCCGTTCTCGCTGTCCACCCTGGGCACCAGCTCGGTCGAAGATGTCGTAGCCGCAGTCCCACAGGGCCGCAAGTGGTTTCAGCTGTACATGTGGAAGGACCGGGACCGCTCGATGGCGCTGGTGCAGCGGGCCGCCGACGCGGGATTCGACACCATGCTGGTGACGGTTGACGTCCCCGTTGCCGGCGCGCGGCTGCGCGATGTCCGCAACGGCATGTCCATCCCGCCGGCGCTGACCCTGCGAACCGTGCTCGACGCGGTGCCACACCCGCACTGGTGGTTCGACCTGTTGACCACCGAGCCGCTGGCCTTCGCTTCGCTGGATCGCTGGTCGGGCACCGTCGGCGAATACCTCAATACGATGTTCGACCCCAGCGTCACCTTCGACGACCTGGCCTGGATCAAGTCGCAATGGCCCGGCAAGCTCGTCGTCAAAGGGATCCAGACGCTGGACGACGCGCGGTCTGTCGTCGAACGTGGCGTCGACGGGATCGTCCTGTCCAATCACGGTGGTCGCCAACTCGATCGGGCTCCGGTGCCGTTTTACCTGCTGCCGTCGGTCGCGCGGGAACTGGGCAAGGACACCGAGATCCTGATGGACACCGGCATCATGTCGGGCGCCGATATCGTCGCGGCGATCGCCCTGGGGGCGCGGTGCACGCTGGTCGGGCGGGCGTACCTCTACGGGTTGATGGCCGGTGGCGAGGCGGGTGTCCGCCGCGCGATCGACATTCTGCAGGACGGAGTCATCCGGACCATGGGGCTGCTGGGTGCGACCTGTCTCGAGGAGCTCTCGCCGAAGCATGTGACGCAATTGCGGCGCCTGGGTCCGGTTCCGGTGTCGGAGTGATCTTTCCCTGCGTGGTCAGCGTGACGGCTCGCCCGAGCCGGTGCCTCGCGGCTGGCTCGCCAGGCCGGTCGAGAGCCCTCGCTGCAGCTCACCGTTAGGCACCGAAGCCGGCGCCGAGCAATCGCAGGTGAGGTTGGCGAACGGGTTCGGGCCCGGGTCGGACGGTCCCGTGTCGGCACTGGCCGGCATTGCTCCCACGACGAGGGAACCGAACGCGATGGCGAGGCCAGCCAACAGTCGGGTGATCATTTCGGGTCCTCCCGCTCCTGCACACGGCTGCGCAGCCCGGATGCGTTGTAGACATACTACGTTCAATTTCCGTTCACTTAGCTTCGCTACCGGTTCGCGGGCCGCGTGCCTCGGTCAATTCCGCCGAAGGTGAAGCTCACGTCACCTTGTGCGCCGAGTGTGACGCAGCAATCACCCCGGGCCCGCACTGACACGGGAACAAACCGCACGGTCGCTGGGTTGAGCGCAACAGGCTTAACTTTGGAGGACTAATGACTGAAGCCAAATCAGTGCCGGTGTTGTTCGTCACCGACACGATCGTGCTGCCTGGAATGGTGGTGCCGATTGCACTGGACGATGCCGCGCGTGCGGCGGTCGACGCTGCTCAGGCCAGCGATACACACGAACTACTGATTGCCCCACGGCTGGAGGACCGCTACCCGACCCACGGTGTGGTGGCGAAGATTCTGCAGGTCGGACGGATCGCCGGCGGCGGCACCGCGGCCGTCGTCCGGGGTGAGCGTCGTGCGCACATCGGTGCCGGGGCCACCGGGCCGGGTGCGGCGTTGTGGGTCGAGGTGACCGAGGTCCCCGACACCGAGCTGACCGACGAGGTCAAGGCGCTGGCCGCGGAGTACAAGAAGCTGCTGCTGGCGATGTTGCAACGCCGGGAGGCGTGGCAGATCATCGACCACGTCAACAGCTTGACCGATCCGTCCGCACTGGCTGACACGTCGGGCTACGCGTCCTACCTCTCCGATGTGCAGAAACGGCAGCTGCTGGAGACGGTGGATGTGGCCGAGCGGTTGCGCGTGCTGGTCGACTGGACCAGCGAACACCTGGCCGAAGTCGAGGTCAACGACAAGATTGCCGACGATGTGCGGGACGGCATGGAGAAGACGCAGAAGGAGTTCCTGCTGCGCCAACAGCTGGCCGCCATCCGTAAAGAGCTGGGTGAGGGCGAGCCCGACGGTTCTGACGACTACCGGGCCCGCGTCGAGGCGGCCGACCTGCCCGACAAGGTGCGCGAGGCCGCACTGCGCGAGGTCGGCAAGCTGGAACGGGCCAGCGACCAGAGCCCGGAGAGCGGCTGGATCCGCACCTGGCTGGACACTGTGCTTGACCTGCCGTGGAATGTACGGACTGACGACTCGACGGACCT
>JAVROG010000386.1:0-7944 GCA_032162865.1 Mycobacterium sp.
CAGCGGCCACCGCACCGGCGTGCAGTCGCGCCGCACGTGCGTGTTCGGCGCGCAGCCGCGCCTCACGTTCCGCTGCAGCCGCTCGGCGCAGCGAATCGGCCCGCCCGCGAACCGCACTGGCACGCTCCTCGGCGGTGCGCACCGTCAACCTGGCCTCCACTTCGAAACTGCGCGCGCTTTCGGCGGCGGCGGCGATCTCCTGTCGAGCCGCTACCGGGTTGGGGTCGTCCGCCTGCACATGCTCGGTGTCCTGCGCGTTGCGCAACCGGGTCTCGAGTTCGACGACCTCCTCGAGGGTGCGACCACGTCCGGCTTCCAACTCTTCCCGTTGCTGCAGCAATCTGCTCCACTCGCCCTCGGCCGCTCGGGCGTCCTGCCCCAATCGGCCGAGCTGCTCGTACATCGCCGAGATGGCGGTGTCGGACTCGTTGAGGGCGGCCAACGCGTGCTCGGCGGCATCCTGGCGGGCGGACTGCTCGGTCAGTGCACCGGACAGCGCCGCGCTGAGTTGTGCCCCTTGCGCCTCGGCGGCGGCCAGCTCGCCGCGGGCCTTCTCGATGTCCGAGGCGATCTCCAGAGTGGAGAGCTTGCGGTCCGATCCGCCGCTCACCCAGCCGGCGCCCACCAGGTCGCCGTCGAGGGTCACCGCCCGCAGCGCTGGACGGTCCGCGACCAGATCCAGCGCTTCGCCCAGGTCGTTGACCACCGCGACACCCGACAGCATGGCGGCCATCGCGCCGCGCAGCCGAGGCGGCGCTTCGACCAGGTCCAACGCCCAACTTGCGCCGTGGGGCAGCCCGACCGCCTGCGCCGGGTCGGCCGGGGCCGGCCAGTCGCCGAGCACCAGCGCGGCACGCCCGCCGTCGGCCTGCTTGAGTGCGGTGACGGCGTTGCGTGCGGCGCCCAGGTTGTCGGCGGCCAGCGCATCGGCCGCTGAGCCCAGCACCACGGCCAGCGCCGCCTCGTACCCCGGACGCACCTTGATCAGCTGCGCGACCGACCCGAAAAGCCCTGCACCACTGTGATTCCGGGCGAGCCACGCGGTGCCGTCCTTACGCTCCAGATGCACCGACAGCGCGTCGATGCGGGCCCGCAACGACGCCACTTGGCGTTCCGCGCTGCGTTCGGCTGCCTGCAGCTCGGTGACCCGCTCGTCGGTCAGTCGCAGCGCGGTCACCGTCCGCTCGTGGTGATCATCGAGGCCGACCTCGCCCTGATCCAATTCCCCGACGCGGGCCTGCACGACTTCGAACTCGGCACGGGTCCCCTGAACCCGCGCGGCGGCCTGCTCGATCCGCTCGGACAACCGCGCGACGCTGTCGTCGATCGACTCCACACGTGCCCGCATTGTTTCCACCTGACCGGCCAACCGCGCCAGGCCTTCGCGCCGGTCCGCTTCGGCCCGAACCGCCGCCAGGTGGGCTTTCTCGGCCTCGACGGCACGGCGGTCCCGTTCGGCCAGTTCGGCCCGCGCGGCATCCAGCCTGGTGCGGGCTTCCGCCAGCTCGCCTAGCAGCTGCTGCTCGAACAGTGCCACCCGTTCGGCTTCGGCATCCAGCGCATCGGGGTCGGTGTCGCTGGTCCGTGCCGGCTCGACGTCCAGATGGTGGGCGCGTTCGCTGGCGATGCGGACGGTGGCGCCCACCCGTTCGGCCAGGGCGGACAGCGCGAACCAGGTCTGCTGTATCGACTCGGCCCTGGCCGACAGCGCGACCACTGCCTCCTCATGTGCCGCCAGCTCTGCGGATGCCACCGCCAGCCGGGCGGCGGCCTCGTCGTGCTCGCGACGCATGGTGGTCTCGGTATCGAAGATCGCCTGCCGCTCGGTCCGACGGCTGACCAGGTCGTCGGCGGCCAGCCGCAACTTGGCGTCGCGCAAATCGGCCTGGATGGTCTGGGCGCGACGGGCCACTTCGGCCTGGCGGCCCAACGGTTTGAGCTGTCGCCGCAACTCGGTCGTCAGGTCGGTGAGCCGGGCCAGGTTCGCCGCCATCGAGTCGAGCTTGCGTAGCGCCTTTTCCTTGCGCTTGCGGTGCTTGAGCACGCCGGCGGCTTCTTCGATGAACGCGCGGCGGTCCTCGGGCCGGGACTGCAGGATCTCGTCCAACTTGCCCTGTCCCACGATCACGTGCATCTCGCGGCCGATGCCGGAGTCGCTCAGCAGCTCCTGGACATCCATCAATCGGCAACTGCTGCCGTTGATTTCGTATTCACTGGCCCCGTCGCGGAACATCCGGCGGGTGATCGACACCTCGGAGTACTCGATCGGCAGCGCATTGTCGGAGTTGTCGATGGTGACGGTGACCTCGGCTCGCCCCAGCGGTGCGCGCGACGAGGTGCCGGCGAAGATGACGTCTTCCATCTTGCCGCCGCGCAGCGACTTGGCCCCCTGCTCCCCCATCACCCAGGCCAGGGCGTCGACCACGTTGGACTTGCCGGAACCGTTGGGCCCGACGACGGCGGTGATGCCCGGCTCGAAACGCAGAGTCGTCGGCGCCGCGAAGGACTTGAAGCCCTTCAGCGTCAGACTCTTGAGGTACATGAGGGGCCAGGTTACCGCTCGATCAGATGGCGGTGACCCGGCGCGCCCGGCTTCGCCATAGGGTGGCGACCCGCCGCGCCCGGCTCCGCCGCGCTTGCGATCGCCACGGCCATAGGGTGGCGACCCGCCGCGCCCGGCTCCGCCGCGCTTCCGATCACCGCTCCACGAATCCGCTGAACTGCTCCGTAGGCTCCGACCAGTCCGCGACAACCTTGTCCACCTGGCCCGGCGTGCTGTCGCCCCGCAGAAGTTCCAGGAGCTTTTCGCCGGCTTGATGGGAGCCGTTGGCGACCACCAACACCCGGCCGTCGGCCTGGTTGGCCGCGTACCCCGTCAGGCCCTGCTCCAGCGCCCGGCAGCGGGTCCACCAGCGGAAACCGACTCCTTGCACGTGGCCGTGCACCCACGCGGTGAGCTTTACGTCAGGATCTGACCCATGATCAGACACTGCCGACCTCGAAGGTCACGGTGGTGCCGGACTTGAGGGTGCGCCCGACGGTGCACACCAGGTCGACGGCCCGATTGACCACTACCAGCAGGCGCTCCTTTTCCTCGGCCGTCAAACCAGACAGGTCCAATTCGAGTCTCTCCTCGAGCAGCGGATAACGCTCCTGGTCGCGGTCGGCCGACCCCGACACCTTGACCACCGCCTGATAGTCATCGCCTAGGCGGCGAGCCAGCGGCTGGTCACTGGACATCCCGCTACACGCGGCCAGCGCGATTTTCATCAGCTCACCGGGGGTGAATACCCCGTCGACGTCCTCGCTGCCGACGAGCACCTGCGCTCCCCGCGAGCTGTGTCCGGTATACCGACGCGTGCCGGTACGTTCGACCCACAGTTCGGTCATGGCTCCCTTTCTCGTGTTTCTGCCTTGCTGCTCAACGCGGGCTCGGCGCCAACCGTTACCCACGGGGCCGGGGCTGACACCGCGGACAGTAGAACGACGAACGGTTCATGAACTTCTCCCGGCGCATCACCGCTCCACAGCGCCGGCAGTTCTCGCCTTCGCGACCGTAGGCGTCCAGCGACCGGTCGAAGTAACCCGACTCGCCGTTGACGTTGACGTACAGCGAATCGAACGAGGTCCCGCCCTTGGCCAATGCCTCCCGCATCACCTCGGCAGCGGCATCCAGCACCGCGGCAAGCTGTCGGCGGGTCAGCGTGTCGGCCACCCGTGCGCCGTTCACCTTCGCCCGCCACAGCGCTTCATCGGCGTAGATGTTGCCGATTCCCGACACCACCTGCTGATCCAACAGCTGACGTTTGATCTCAGAGTGCTTGCGCCGCAACACTTTAATCACAGCGCCGGCATCGAATTTCGGGTCGAGCGGGTCGCGTGCCAGGTGAGCGACCGGCGCCGGTAGCACGCTGCCGTCCACAGTCACCAGGTCCGCGAGCAGCCATCCCCCGAAGGTTCGCTGGTCGGCGAAACTCAGCACCGTCCCGTCGTCGAGCAGTGCGGAGATCCGCACATGGTCGGTGCGCGGGACGACGCCGAGCAACATCTGCCCGCTCATGCCCAGGTGCACGACGAGCGCGGTGTCCGGGTCGGCGCCGCCGTCCGGGGTATCCAGCGTCAACCAGAGGTACTTGCCGCGCCGATCGGTTCCGGTGATGCGCGCGTCGAGCAGTCGCGCGGTGAGGTCAGCGGGTCCGGCTTCGTGTCGGCGTACCGCTCGGGGGTGGTGGACCCGGACCGCGCTGATGGTCTTGCCCACCACATGGGCCTGCAGACCGCGCCGCACCACCTCGACTTCGGGTAGTTCAGGCATCTAGCTGGACGATTTCCCCGCGCTGCCCAGCACTTCGGCGGCCTCGAGCGCCTTGTACGCCGCCGACGCCGCCTTCTGCTCGGCTTCCTTCTTGGAGCGACCCACTCCCGAGCCGTATTCGGAATGCATGACCAGCACCACGGCGGTGAACTCCTTGTCGTGATCCGGGCCGGTGGAGGTGACCGAATATGACGGCGCGCCCAGCGCACGTGCCGCGGTGAGCTCCTGCAGGCTGGTCTTCCAGTCCAGGCCGGCACCCAGCGTGGGCGCGGCGTCCAGCAGCGGGCCGAAGAGCCGCAGGATCACCTCCCGCGCCACCTCAATTCCGTGCTGCAGGTAGATCGCGCCCAACAGGGATTCCATCCCGTCGGCCAGGATGCTGGACTTGTCGGCGCCGCCGGTGTTGGCCTCGCCGCGGCCCAGCATCACGTGGGCACCCAGCCCCTCATCGGTCAAGTTGCGCGCGACATCCGCCAGCGCATGGGTATTGACGACGCTGGCCCGCAATTTGGCCAGATCTCCTTCCGAACGCTCAGGGTGGGAGTGGTAGAGCGCATCGGTGACGGTCAGACCCAGGACTGCATCGCCGAGAAACTCCAACCGCTCGTTAGTGGGTAGCCCGCCGTTCTCGTAGGCGTAGCTGCGGTGCGTCAACGCCAGCGTGAGCAGGTCCGGGGACAGGCCGACGCCGAGCGCATCGAGCAGGTTTTGGCGTGACGGCGTCACCGCTCACCTCGCTGTGCTCCATCCGGACCGTCCTCCTCGGGCAACATTGCGGCCAACTTGGCCCACCTCGGGTCGATCTGCTCATGGTCGTGGCCAGGTTCAGCGGCCAGCGAAACGCCGCACTCCGGGCACAGCCCGGGGCAATCCGGTGAGCACACCGGTGAAAACGGAAGCTCCAGCCCCACCGCATCGATGATCGGCTGCTCGAGGTTGACCATCTGATCAACCACGTGACCGACCTCGTCTTCCTCGGTGGTCGCCTCGGTGGCACTGTCCGGATAAGCGAATAGCTCGGTCAGCCCGACCTCCACCCGCCCCTGCACCGGGGTCAGGCAGCGGGAGCAATCGCCGGCAGTCGGGGCGCTCACAGTCCCGGTCACCAGCACCCCTTCGGAAACCGACTCCACGCGCAGATCCAGGTCCAGGGGCGCGCCTTGCGGGATAGCGATCAATTCCAGGCCGACGCGCAACGGACTATCCACGGTGTCCTGCACCCTGAACATGGATCCTGGGCGTCGACCCAGCCGGGCGACGTCAATGGTCAACGGCGAGCTGAGCGGTCGCCGCTCCGTCTGGCTGTGCTGCTTGACCATAGGGGAATCCTACGGCGCGCCGCGCACAGAGCCATGGCCGATCCGCTCCGTCGCGGGTGCGTACCGCCGCTGCGCTGGACCGGAGTGTTTGGACTACCGCGTCACGTAATCGTGCGTGCCGGCCGCGGTGCGAAGCTGGTGGCGACCCCGACCGACCGATCGCAACGTGCCGTTGAGGAACTCTTCGAACTCGGCCAGCTTGTTGTCGACGTAGATGTCGCATTCGCCGCGCAACCGGTCCGCCTCGGCGTGGGCGGTGTCGACAAGGCGGGTGGATTCCGAGTGGGCGGCCTTTACCACCTCGTTTTGCGACACCAGACGCTGTTGTTCCTTGATGCCCTCTTGCACGGCCTTCTCGTAGGACATGTTGCCGTTTTCGATCAGCCGGTCACATTCAGTCTTGGCGCGGCTGACACTGGCCTCGTACTCGCGCTTGGCCGAGGTGGCGATACGCATGGCTTCCTCACGCGCCTCTCCGACCATGCGCTCGCTGTGCTGTCGCGCCTCGCTGACCATCCGGTCGGCCTGGGCTTTGGCGTCGGAAAGAAGCCGGTCAGCCTCCGCGCGGGCATGGTTGACCATCGAATCCGACTCGGTGGTCGCCGAGGACACCATCGAGTCCGCATGCGACTTCGCGTCATGCAGCATCGAATCGCGTGCGTCCAGGACGTCCTGGGCGTCGTCAAGCTCGCCGGGAATCGCATCCTTGATGTCGTCGATCAGTTCCAGCACGTCGCCGCGGGGCACGACGCAACCGGCAGTCATCGGCACGCCACGGGCTTCTTCGACAATCGCGCTCAACTCGTCAAGCGCTTCAAAGACTCGGTACACGGCCATACCCTCCTGGCATTTTTTGTTGTTACCAGTGTGCCTGGTGTTACGTCTGTGACAGCGGTGATAACTCCGGTGTGTCGGGCTCAATTTCTGTATGCATTTTGCTTTCGTCGGTCCCGGAGACGATCGCAGCCACGTGGTTTGCTACAGCGTAGCGCCGTCCAGCCGGACGCGGGCAGCGCATTTGGGCAGCCAGCCGCGGGATTTGCCAGGGCGCCGGCGAAAAGCGATTCTGCGCGCTCCCTTCGGCCTGGATACGATCTTGACCTATACCCCTATAGGGTATACGGTTCGACAGCGGGTGCGCTCCCGGCGATGTGCTACCGAGCGGAGGACCAAGTGGCGGACAGAGTGTTACCGGCCCTCGGCCACGCGCTGGCACTGACGGGCTCGATGACCTGGGAGATCCTGTGGGCGCTGATCCTGGGCTTTGCCCTGTCCGCGGTGGTGCAGGCAGTGGTGCGTCGTTCGACCATCGTGTCGCTGATGGGCGACGACCGGCCCCGGACGTTGGCCGTCGCGGCCGGACTCGGTGCGGCATCGTCATCGTGCTCGTATGCCGCGGTGGCCCTGGCCCGATCGCTGTTCCGCAAGGGCGCCAACTTCACCGCCGCCATGGCGTTCGAGATCGGCTCGACCAACCTGGTGGTGGAGTTGGGCATCATCCTTGCGCTGTTGATGGGCTGGCAGTTCACCGCGGCGGAATTCGTCGGCGGGCCCTTGATGATCATCGCACTGGCGTTGTTGTTCCGGCTCTTCGTGCGTCAGCGGCTCATCGACGGCGCCCGCGAGCAGGCCGAGAAGGGACTGGCCGGCTCGATGGAAGGTCATGCGGCCATGGACATGTCGATCCAGGGCGAAGGTTCCTTTTGGCAGCGGCTCTTCTCCGCACCCGGTCTGACCTCGGTGTCCCACGTGTTCGTGATGGAGTGGCTGGCGATCCTGCGCGACCTGGTCGTGGGATTGTTCATCGCGGGTGCCATCGCGGCATGGGTTCCCGAAACCTTTTGGCGGGACTTCTTTTTGACGAGCCACCCGACCTGGTCGGTGGTGTGGGGGCCCATCGTGGGGCCCTTTGTCGCGATCGTCTCGTTCGTTTGCTCCATCGGCAATGTGCCACTTGCCGCGGTGCTGTGGAACGGCGGCATCAGCTTCGGTGGCGTCATCGCGTTCATCTTCGCCGACCTGCTGATCCTGCCGATACTGAACATCTACCGCAAGTACTACGGCATCAAGATGATGCTGACGCTGCTCGGCACCTTCTACGCCGCGATGGTTGTGGCCGGCTACCTGGTCGAATTGATCTTCGGCACAGCCAATCTGATTCCGAGTCAGCGCAACGCGATGGTCATGTCCGGCGGAATCTCCTGGAACTACACCACCTGGCTCAACATCATTTTCGTGGTGATCGCGGCAGTACTGATCGCACGGTTTTTCACCACAGGCGGAATGCCGATGCTGCGCATGATGGGTGGC
>JAVROG010000387.1:0-3712 GCA_032162865.1 Mycobacterium sp.
GTACTCAAGCCGGTGACCAGGCAGACAGCGCCGGCCCACCGGAGATGGTGGCCTACGAAACCCTCGATGAGGGACGCATCGCCCGGATCTGGCTGAACCGGCCCGATGCCCACAACGCACAGAACCGAACCCTGCTGGTTCAGCTCGACGAGGCGTTCCTACGCGCAGAGGCCGACGACGCTGTGCGTGTGGTGATCCTGGCGGCGCGGGGCCGGAACTTCTCCGCCGGCCACGACCTGGGATCGGAGGAGGCGCTGCTGGAGCGCAAGCCTGGGCCGACGCAACATCCGAGTTTCCAGTCCCGTGGGGCGACGCTTGAGCCGATCGTCGAAAAGCTATATCACCAGGAGTGGCACTACTTCTTCGAAAACACCTGCCGCTGGCGCGATCTGCGCAAGATCACCATTGCTCAGGTGCAGGGCAACGCGATTTCGGCGGGTCTGATGCTGATCTGGGCGTGTGACCTGATCGTGGCCGCCGACAACGCGAAGTTCAGCGACGTGGTCGCGGTGCGGCTCGGCATGCCAGGCGTCGAATATTATGCTCACCCTTGGGAATTCGGACCGCGTAAGGCTAAAGAGCTGCTGCTGACCGGTGATTCGCTGGATGCGGACGAGGCCCACCGGCTGGGCATGGTTTCCAAGGTCTTCCCGGTCGACGAGCTGGAGGAAAAGACCCTGGAATTTGCCCGGCGCATCGCCGAGCGGCCGACCATGGCCGCACTGCTGGTCAAGGCTTCGGTCAACGCCGCTTCCGACGCAATGGGTTTCACCGAGGCGCTGCGTCACGCATTCCATGTTCACGAACTAGGGCACGCACACTGGGCGGCCCACAACGAGAACCGATTCCCCGTCGGCCTACCGCCCGACGTCGAGGATTGGCGCACCGCCAAGCCCACCAAGGTCGCCCGTCGCGATACGCCGTAGCGCTCATGGTTCGATAGCGAGAACCTGTTTCAGTTTCTTCCGTGAGGGGCCCCAGTGCAGCTTTCATTCCAGGACCGCACATACCTGGTCACCGGCGGCGGTAGCGGTATCGGTAAAGGAGTGGCGACCGGGCTGGCCTCAGCCGGGGCGTCCGTCATGATTGTGGGCCGCAACGCCGATCGGCTGGCGGCGGCCGTGGAAGAAATCGAGGGCCTGCAACTTTCCGGCTCGGTCCGCTATGAACCCGCCGACGTCACCAACGAAGACGAGGTCGCCCGGGTGGTAGACGCCGTGACGGCCTGGCACGGCCGGCTGCACGGCGCGGTGCACAGTGCCGGCGGCTCCCTGACCGTCGGGCCGATCACCCACACCGATTCGGAGGCCTGGCGTCGCACGGTCGACCTCAACGTGAACGGCACCATGTACGTGCTCAAGCACGCCGCGCGGGAGTTGGTGCGCGGCGGCGGCGGGTCGTTCGTGGGGATCTCGTCGATCGCCGCCAGCAACACCCATCGCTGGTTCGGACCCTACGGGGTGACCAAGTCAGCCATCGACCACATGATGATGCTGGCCGCGGACGAACTCGGGGCGTCATGGGTCCGGGTTAACAGCGTCCGCCCGGGCCTGATCCGCACCGATCTTGTCGACGCGAGCGTTATCCAGTCACCGGAAATCAGCGGCGACTACGCGCTCTGCACCCCGCTTCCGCGGGTAGGCGAAGTGGACGACGTGGCCAACCTGGTGATGTTCCTGCTCAGCGACGCCGCGAGCTTCATCACCGGTCAGTGCATCAACGTCGACGGCGGCCATATGGTGCGTCGCGGCCCGGACTACTCCGCAATGATGGAGCCGATGTTCGGTGCCGACGCGTTGCGTGGAGTGGTCTGACCCGCCTTCTCTCGGCTCGGCCCTTAAACCGGCCTCGGGGTCGACTCGTTCTCCGCCAACGTCAACTAAGGGCCCTCCCGCGCGCCCGTTACGCTCGCGACCGACACCGCGAGACAACACAGGGGAGCTGCAATGAAGCGACTGGAGGGTCAGCGGATCTTGGTGACCGGTGCCGGCTCTGGGATCGGCCAGGCCACGGCGCTACGTCTGCTGGAGGAAGGCGCCTCGGTGGTGGGCGCCGACATCGCCGTGGACGGGCTGAACATGACCCGTCTGCAGGCGGGCGAGGCCGGCACCGGTGACCGGTTCACCATCGTCGAGATGAACGTCGCCAACGAGCAATCGGTGGTCGACGGTGTGGGCTCGGCCATCGACACGGTCGGCGGACTGGATTCGCTGGTCAACGCTGCCGGCATTCTGCGCGCTGCGCACACTCATCAGACGAGCATCGACCAGTGGAATCAAATCATCGCGGTCAACCTGACCGGCACCTTCCTGGCGGTCCGTGAAGCGCTGCCGACGCTGCTCGAGAATCAGCGCAGCACGGTGGTGAACTTCAGCTCCACATCTGCCTCGTTCGCGCACCCGTACATGGCGGCCTACGCCGCGAGCAAGGGTGGTGTCCAGGCCTTCACCCATTCGTTGGCGCTCGAATACGCGCGTGACGGGCTGCGCGCGGTATGTGTCGCGCCAGGCAGCATCAGGTCCGCGCTCACCGACGCCACCGGCGGCTATATCCCGGAAGACGCCGACTGGAAGCTGTTCACCCGGCTGATGCCGATCCTGCCCACCACCGAGAAATCCAGCGGCGCCGGTATGGCGCATCCGTCAGTGATCGCCGGGGTTATCGCCATGCTGGTGTCCGAGGACGGCGCGTTCATCACCGGCACCGAGATCCGCATCGACGGCGGAACGCACGCCTGACTAGTTGACGCAGGGAACTCCGCCGCCATCGATCGGCTTGCCTTGATCGGGCGTCGGGTACGTCGTGAACGTGCCGTTGTAGTAATAGCCGTTGGCTTTGGGTGACGTGGTTGACAGTGTCGTGGTCGTGGTCGTGGTCGTGGTGGTCTCTTCGGCCGCGGGCAGTGAGAAGTTGGTATCCACCGTGACCCGGACGTGCCCGGGCGCGATGCTGGGATCGGGTTGCTTGGCGGCATCGAGTCCGAGCAGCGTCGCCACGTTTGCCGCGTCGGTTTCCGCGCCCGTGCCGTACTGGATCGTGGTGGACGAAGGGTCACCCGATTGGCGGTCACGCACCTGACCCGCGGTGTAACCGCGCTTCTTCAGGCTGCTGGACAGCTGGGTGGCCATGCCGCTGATGCTGCCGGCATTGATCACGTCGACGACCGTGGACGGGTTCGGCTTCGCGGTCGTGGTGGTGGCAGCCGACGGGGGCTGGGCCGTCCCCAACGCCGCGGCAATCTCCGCCTTGATCGCGGCCGGGTCGATGATGTTGACGTCCTGACCGTCGATGTTGTCGTACCGCACCACTGGCAGCGTCCGGAACTCGAGGTTTCCGCCTGCCAAATCGCCCATCCGGCGGAACAGACTCTCGTCCCAACCGGCCGACAGCACGACATCTTTTCGGGCAACGGCCATCAGGCTGTTGAGCCTGCCCAGGTCGGAGAAGGTGCCCGAGTCTTGCAGTTCCCGCATGACCGACGACAGGAACGCCTGCTGCCGGTGGGTGCGGTCCAGGTCACCGTTCTCCAGGCCGTGCCGCTGCCGGACGAATGACAGCGCTTGGGAGGCGTCAAGCCGCTGGCGTCCGGCCGGGAAGTCGGCCCCGGAGTACGAGTCGTAGACGGGGTGGTTCAGGCACACGTCGACGCCGCCCAGGGTCTGGGCCAGGTCGTAGAAGCCGGCCAGGTTGATCTCGGCGAAGTAGTCGATCG
>JAVROG010000388.1:0-5040 GCA_032162865.1 Mycobacterium sp.
GAATACCGGTCTAAGTACCCGTGGATGGGCACAAGAAAACCCCGCGACCGATTGGTCGCGGGGCCTTGAACGAAGAGTGCAGGTCAGTGCCCTGAACCGCCGGGCAGCAGCTTTGACAGTCGCTGGCCGATGCGGGTCAGTGGGTTGGCTGATGAGTCCTGCGCATCCTTGATCTTGTGCATCGTCTGCTCACCCTCGTCCGCGTAATCCTTGATCGTTTCGTCGCCTTCTTCAGCGCGCATATTGGTCTCCTATTTCCCTCGTAGGGCTCACGCCGGCGTTACTGGCTCGGGCGGAGCCTGCGGTATCAGCCGTTCCGGCGGCTCTGCCGGGGTCAGCCGTTCCGGAGTCTCCGCAGGCGTGAGGCGTTCGGGCACCTCTCCGGGCGTGCCCCGCTCGGGTGTCTGGGGATCGCCTGATCGTGCGTCAATCAATGATCGCTCCTCCATTCGACTCAGGTGATGCCTACCCGCGGAGCCGGGGTGCCCAAACGAGTGTCTGGAGCGCGCCCAAGACTTCTCATGTGCGTTCACGCTGGCCGCGCCGGAAAAATGTCAGGCACCGGGGTCGGCGTGGGCCTTGTCACGCAACCTGAACTTCGGGCCGACTTCCCGACGGTCAGCCGCCGGTGCGGTTGAACTTCATATCGTAGGGGCCGCCTTTGCAGGCGCTCCCCGACTCGTCTTTCGTGCCACTGCCGGTCAGCACCGTTATCGGGTCCTGATGCGGTTCCGGCAGCGGGAAGGTTCCCTGGATCTTGACGTGCGAGGTACCGCCGGCCGGGCAGGCGGCGTCGTACTCGTCGTCCCGGGTCCAGACGTCGTTGGCGAAATGCAGCAGTTGCGTGCCGCTGGTGCCATTCCTGACGAACCGGCTCAGGCAGCGGTCCCCGGTGCGCAGACAGACGGTATCGACGTTGTAGTCAGCCTCCTGCGGCTTCGGCGCGTTGGCACCGGTGTAGGTCGTGAGCAAGTGATAAAAGCCGTGCAACGCCTCACCCGGAGACACGACGCGAGCGGCTTCATCCGCAGGATTCGGCAGATTAGCCAGATCAGCGTCGCCGGTTCGCGTGAAAGTCACCGCCCGCTTGCTGTAGCAATCCAGGGAATCCGTGATCCATTCGCCGACCATCGTGCCGTCGGCGTGAGGTTGCAGCCAGACGTAGTTCCATTTTTCGATGTTCTTGTCATTGCACTTACCGCCTTCGAGGGCTACCGCTATCCAGCGCCCGCGAACATCGTCGAACACCAATTTCGGGGTGTGGTTGTAGGGCCCATCGGTTCGCTGGGCGGTGGCGACGCATCCGCTCCCGTTACTCCCGGTGCACGCGGAGCGCAGCACCCAGGTCTCTTTGCCGGGCGGTTCTGAGTTCGCTACCTCCTGGCCGGCCAACGAAAGCTTCGGACCGAAGGAGGCGGTGTACGTTCCCGTGAAAGGTCCACCGTTGGTCGGCGACGTGGGCTCCTGAGTGCCCGGGTGCTCGCTGGCTTGGCCACCACCACTACTACCGCCGCCGCTGGTCAACACGATGGCAACGACCACGGCGATAACGGTGAGCAGGACACCCGCCCCCGCCAGGATGAGCGGGGTGCGCCGTTTGGCTTTCGGTTTGGCGCTGCTTTCTCCGGAAACAACCGGGAACGGCGCGGGCGTCTGGGGGTCGCTCGTTACCCGGTACTGCGTCGGGTCGCTGTCGCTGGGGCGGGGTTGGTTCGGGTCCGCAGTGGGGCGGCGCTGGGTGGGGTCGGTACTGGGCCGCAGCGCGGCGGGATCAGGGGCCGGCCGGTACAGATTCGGATCGGAGGGTGGACGGTAAATGGCGGGGGGCGCTTGCGGGCGCCGCGGTGGCGGGTCGGAGGGTGGGCGCCGCTGGCCCGGGTCCACGTACCCGGGGCCACCACGCATTGGCGGCGGCGGTTGCCGCGGCGGCGGCTGCATGGGTGGCGGCGCCAATTGGGTCCGCTGCTGAATAGGTTCCGGTCGGCGCATCGGAATGGGTCGAGTTCCGGTGACCGCGTCCCGGGCAGCCGTTGCCAAGTCGGTCACCGTCGAATAGCGCTGGTCAGGATTCTTGGCCATTGCGGTGGCAATGACATTGTCGAGCTCTTCGGGTATGCCGCGCCGAATGGTGGAAGGACGCGGCGGCGGCAGGCTCAGATGGCCACCGATTTGTTGTTCCAAGCTGGTGCCGGGGAACGGCTGGCTGCCCGTCAAGCATTCGTGCAGTACGCATCCGAGCGCGTAGGTGTCGCCGCGAGGGTCGGTCTGGCCGGTGGTGACCCGCTCCGGTGCCATGTAGGCCCAGGTCCCGATGACGTTGCCGGTCCCGGTCATGTGCGAATCCCCCGCCGCGCGGGCGATACCGAAGTCGATCAAATAGGCGAAATCGTCCTCGGTGACCAGGATGTTGGATGGTTTGACATCGCGGTGCACCAACCCGATCCGGTGGGCCGAGCGCAGCGCCGAGGCGATTTGCTCGATGATGTTGACCGCCCGTTCGGGTTCGAGCGCGCCGTCGTTGATGATGTCTTGCAGGTCCCGGCCCACGACGAGCCGCATGTCGACGTAGAGGCGCCCCTCGATTTCGCCGAAATGGTGGATCGGAACCACGTGCGGGTCATTGAGGCCGGCTGCCGCCAGTGCCTCCCGGCGGAACCGCTGTTCGAAAGCCGGGTCGTTGGCCAGGTTTGAGGTCAGCACTTTGACGGCGACGACGCGTTGGGTCTCGGTGTCGTAGGCGCGCCACACCTCGCCCATACCGCCACGGCCCAATAGCTCGATGAGCCGGTAGCGGCCGAATGGCGTACCTTCCACTCCGCCCCCCTCAGCGAAAGTCCCGGTGAATACTCAGCAGAAACATTATGGCCGCGCAGGCGGGGACGCACGGCCCGTATAGCCAAGCTAAGCACGAAAGGGCAGACCCGGATAGCTCGGGATCACGTCGTCGGGCCGGAGCGGCCCCACCGGGACGAAGGTGGGCTCATGGCCGGCGAGACTAGGCCGACGACCACCAGTCGGCCTGAAACGTAAAGCACCAAACTCGCGATATAGGTGACGGGGTGCGCGATGACATTCGACAATCCGTCACCGGTCACGGAGTTGACCCAAGAACTGCGCCTTGCCACCACCATGACCGGCGGTGTGAGCCTGGCAATCTGGATGGCCGGAGTCGCGCGAGAAATCAACCTGCTGGCGCAGGCGTCGCAGTGGCGCAGGGAGGGCGGCGCCTTCCCGGCCGACAGCTCCCTCAGTCGGGCGTCGGCATCGTCGCTGCGCCTCTACGCCGGCCTGATCGATCTGCTCGACATGATCGTCGACGTCGACATCCTGTCCGGCACCAGCGCGGGTGGCATCAACGCGGCCCTGCTGGCGTCGTCGCGAACATCGGGAGCTGACCTGGGCGGGCTGCGTGACCTCTGGCTCGACCTCGGGGCCCTGACCGATCTGCTGCGCGACCCGCGGGACAAGCACACCCCGTCCCTTCTGTACGGCGACGAGCGAATGTTCGCCGCGTTGGCAACGCAGATACCCAAGCTCGAAACGGGTCCGTTTCCGCCCGCGGCGTTTCCCGACGGGGCACGCAACCCCTCGACGACGCTGTACATCACGACCACGCTGCTCGCCGGCGAGACCAGCCGGTTCACCGACTCGTTCGGCACGCTGGTTCAAGACGTCGACCGTCGCGGACTGTTCTCGTTCACCGAGACGGAACTCGTGCAGACCGGCACCGTCGATGCCCTGGCACTGGCCGCGCGCAGCTCGGCGTCGTTTCCCATCGCGTTCGAGCCGTCGTTCCTGCCCTTCGCGACAGGAACCCCCGCCGCAGGCAGGGTGCCGGCGCGACCGGCGATGGCGCCGTTCACCAACATCACCCGATCGCACTGGGTGGCCGATGGCGGACTGCTGGACAATCGGCCGATCGACGTGCTGCTCAAGCGCATCTTCGATCGTCCCGCCCGACGATCGGTGCGGCGGGTGCTGCTGTTCGTCGTGCCGTCCTCGGGCCCGGAGCCGGACCTGGTGGCAGCAACTCCACCGGACCATCTGGACGAACCGTTGGGGCTCGTCGACGGACTGCTCAAGGACTTGGCCGCGATCACCACCCAGTCCATCGCGGCCGACCTGCGAGCGATCCGCGCTCATCAGGACCGCATGGAAGCGCGCACCGACGCCAAACTGCGCCTCGCCGAGCTCGCCGCGACGCTGCCCGAAGGCTCGCGGCTGCTCACCGTCGCCCTGCTCAACGACTACCGGAACCGCGAAGCCAACAAACAGGCCCACGCCCTCACCGATGCTCTGCTGCGTCAGCTCGGTACCTGGCCGCCGGAGCCGAGCGCGGCAGCGGAAAGCATCCCGAAAAACTGGGAATCCGAACTCGCCGTCGGCGGCGAGGCCGACCGGTTGTGCCGCCGCGCAATCGGCGATTCGATCCTGAGTCGGTGGATGCAACCGGGAAGCCAGCCGCTCCCGGAGCATCCGACCGACCTGGCCCGGTACGGCCAACCGGGGTACGACCTCGCCAAGAGTTCCGCGCTCGCCGTCGTCCACGCGGCTTACGAACTGGCTGAGTCCGAAGCCGACATCGCCGCCCTGACCGGACTCACCGAGGGGATCCACGCGGCATGCCCGGTTCCGCGGGCGGTCGATCTCGGTGCACTGGTGCGCGTGGTATGCACCAATTCCGTGGTCCGCCACGGCTCACTGAGGAACGCGGCCACCCTCATCGCCGCGGACTATCTTCAAACGTGCGTCGTTACCGCCGATGCCTGGGACAAGCTCGGCAGCGTTCTGGTCGACGGCTATTCGGTTCTGAAGAGGTTGGCCGACAACGCTTTACCTGGTGCCTTACCTAGTGCCGAAGCCCCGGCCAATTCGCTGCTTGCGCAGCATGGGTTGGCGGCCGGTCAACTGCACACCTACCTCGCTTACCTGGGGCCCGCCGTCGACCCGCAGCTCGTGGCGACCCGGTTGTTCGACCTGGCCGCAACTCAGCGGGCGATGCTGCCGGCCGAGGCCGACATCGAACAGTCGGTGAAACTC
>JAVROG010000389.1:0-10421 GCA_032162865.1 Mycobacterium sp.
TTCTTGGACAGGGTCAAGCCGATGACGTTGACGTCGTACTTCTCGATCGCCCGGCGCATGGTGGCGCCCCAACCGCAACCCACGTCCAGCAACGTCATACCGGGCTGCAGGCCCAGCTTGCCCAGCGCCAGGTCGATCTTGGCGATTTGCGCCTCTTCCAGCGTCATGTCGTCGCGCTCGAAATAAGCGCAGCTGTAGGTCTGGGTGGGATCCAGAAACAGCCGGAAGAAGTCGTCGGATAGGTCGTAGTGCGCCTGCACGTCGTCGAAATGCGGTTTCAGCTTTTGAGCCATGATGTTGGTGTTGCCTTTCCGGACCACAAAGGCCCCACAGATGCACGCCGAAGGTCATGCATTTCCCTCGCGCATGCTCGAGGGATGCTATCGGACGCAGCGCTGCATTACTAAACCGCGCCGACGTCCTACCAGGTAGCGGGCTACTTCGTCAGCGTGTATTGGGCCACGTTGGAGAGGCCTTTGCGGAACAGGTACGCGCACCCGGTCAGATAGCGCATGAAGCGGTCGTAAACCTCTTGCGACTGGATGGCGATCGCCTCGTCGCGATTGGCCTCGAGATTGGTCGCCCACATGTCGAGTGTCCGCGCGTAATGCGGCTGCAGGTATTGAATCTGGTCGACCGAAAACCCGCTGTTCTTCGCGTTGTCGACAATGTCGACTTCGCCACACATCCCGCCGCCGGGAAAGATTTCCTGGGCGAGGAAGCGGAAGAACCGTAGATCACTCATCGTCACGGTGATGCCGTGGTCCCGCCAGTACGTCTGCTCATGGGTGAAGATGCTGTGCAGCAGCATCGCGCCCCCGTCATGGGGCAGGATCTCGTAGGCGCGATCGAAGAATGCAGGCCAGCGCTCTTTTTTGAATGCGTCGAAGGCCTCGAAGCTGACGATTCGATCGACCTTTTCATGGAACTCTTCCCAACCTTGCAGCCGCGCCTCGGTATGACGCGTCGTCGGGATCTCGGCCAGTCTTCTTTTGGTGCTTTCGTAGTGATGGCGGCTCAGCGTGATGCCGATGACATTGACGTCGTACTTCTCCACCGCGCGGACCGCCGCGCCGCCCCACCCGCAGCCGACGTCGAGCAACGTCATTCCGGGCTCGAGGTGCAACTTATCCAGCGCCAGGTCCAACTTCGCGAGTTGCGCCTCTTCGAGGGTCATGTCGTCCCGCTCGAAGTACGCGCAGGTGTAGACCATGTTGGGGTCCAGGAACAAGCCGAAGAAGTCGTCGGAGATGTCGTATGTCGCTTGCGACTCTTCGTAATACGGCTTGAGTTCGGCCATGTCAGAAACCCTCCATTTCAACGCTAGCTATTTTCGCACGTTGCGCGTGCCGGTGGCCCGGTAAGGGACAGCAACGTCACCTAGCTCTGGGCACGCTGGCCGCGGCGATGTTGCTCCTCAGCTCGCTGATTACCTTATCCCACAATTGTTTAGGCAGGTCATGTCCCATCTCGTCGACCAACACCAGCCTGGCGCCGGTGATCGCGCGGGCAATGGCGCGGCCGCCGGACGGGCGCATCAGTTTATCGGCTCGGCCGTGAATCACTACGGTCGGCGCGGCGATTCGGCGGTCGTAATGCAACAGGCTTCCGCTGCCCAGGATGGCGCCGAACTGCTGGGAAATGCCCCACGGGTGGAAGTTGCGATCGTAGGCCTCGGCGGCTTCGGTCCGCACCTGCTCCTCCGCCGTCGGATAACCCGGGCTACCAATGATCTTGCTGACCCGGACCGAGTTGTCGATGATGACGTCGCGCGGCGAATTCGGCGGCGGGCCTTTGATGAGCGACAGCAGCGCGCGTGGCGCCGGGGGCGGCAGGAACCTGTGGTTGTTGCTGGAGAAGATCACCGCCAGGGATTTCGTCCGCTCGGCGAACCGCGCCGCGAAGATCTGCGCGATCATGCCGCCCATCGATGCACCGACGATGTGGGCCTGCGGGATGTCGAGGTGATCGAGCAGGGCCGCGGCGTCATCGGCCATGTCTTCCAGCGTGTACGCCGCCGGGCTGGGTAGCCCGAGAAAGGAGCGGGCCAGCCGCGCCACCAGTGGCTGCGGGCAACGGTGGCGTTCGGTCTTGGTCGACAGCCCGACATCGCGGTTGTCGTACCGAATGACACGAAGGCCCTCGGCGACCAGCCGCTCGCAGAACGCGGTCCGCCACAACAGCATCTGGGCGCCCAGGCCCATGATGAGCAGGATGGGTGGGTCGCTGAGGTCACCCATGTCCTCGTAGTGCAGCTTCACATCACCGGATACCGCAGTGCCGCTACGAACCTCCACTGGACCCCTAAACCTCCACGTCCGACTGATGCTCCCGGCTGACCTCGACCATGAAGTTTGCAAAGTACCCAGTTAGCTGCGGATCAGACATCATTTGCCACTTCGGTGCCAACAACTTCATGTACCGCTCGACGTAGAGGAACTGCTTGCCGATCAGGACCAGCTCGCGGGGCAGCTTGACATCGTAGGCGTCGGCCAGCGTCGACAGTTGGCGGCCGATGTCGGCGTAGGACATGTCGCCCAGTGATTGCATGGTCAGCGGGGTGGCGAATTTCTCCAGGTCCTTGGCGGCCTCCGCCTCCGGCTTCATGGTCCCGACGGCACCCATCAGCACCACGATCTTGCCCGCGGAGGCGTGGTCCTTTTTGACCAGCAGCGCGTAGACCAGCTCACGCAGCAGCCAGCGGGTGCGGGGATCGATGCGGCCCATGATTCCGAAGTCGAAGAACACGATGCGGCCCTCGTCGTCGACGTAGAGGTTGCCCGCGTGCAGGTCACCGTGGAAGAGTCCGTGCCGCAATCCACCCTCGAACAGGCTGAACAGCAGGGCTTTGACGAGCTCGGTGCCGTCGAAGCCGGCCTTGCGGATGGCTGCGCTGTCGTCGATACGGATGCCCTGCACCCGTTCCATCGTCAGCACCCGCTCGCTGGTGAAGTTCCAGTGCACCTGTGGCACCCGGATGTTCTTGCCCAGCGGCGAGGCGTGCAGGTGGGAGACCCAGGCGTCCATGGACTGAGCCTCGAGGCGGAAGTCCAGCTCCTCGGCCAGGTTGTCGGAGAAGTCGGCGACCACGTCCTGCGCCGAGAGGCGGCGGCCCAGCTTGGCCAATTCGACGGCCTGGGCGAAGCGCTGCAGGATCTGCAGATCGGCGGCGACCCGGCGACGGATGCCCGGGCGCTGGATCTTGACCACGACCTCTTCGCCGGTCTTCAGGGTCGCGTAGTGCACCTGGGCAATCGACGCCGATGCGAACGGTTGTTCCTCAAAGGTGGCGAACAGGTTTGAGGGATCGTCGCCGAGATCCTCGGCGAGCAGCTTGTGCACCTCTTCGGTGTCGGCGGGCGGCACCCGGTCCAGCAGGCTGCGGAACTCACGGGACAGCGATTCACCGAACGCCCCCGGGCTGGACGCCATGATCTGACCGAACTTCACATACGTCGGACCCAGGTCCGCGAATGCCTGCGGAATCTCCTTGAGGATCTTCTGCTGCCAGGACCCGTTGCCCGGCAGCTTCGTGAGTACGCGAGCGGCGGTGCGGGTGACTTGCCAACCAGTGACAGCTACCCGGGCCGCTTCGACCGGCAACGGCACCCGGTCCAGCTTGGCCACGTCGCGATGTTTAGTGGAACTCATTTGGTTAGTGTGCCAAACCTGGGGATTCAAGTCCCAATTGCTGTGAGCCCGCTCACCAGCTGGGCTGGGCGACCGCGAAGTTCTCGGTGAGCGTTTCCAGGATCGGCCGCCACACCGGTTCGGGCAGGTCGTGGCCCATACCGTCGACCACGACGAACCGTGCGCCGGGAATGGCCGCGGCGACCGCGCGGCCATTGCGCGGCCGCAGCATCGGATCTGCCGAACCGTGCAGCACCACCGTCGGCGCGCTGATCTCCCGGCTGTACGGGAGCAGGCTGCCGGTGCCGAGAACTGCGTCGAATTGGCGCAGCATCCCAGGCGGATAGGTACAGCGTTCCGCCAGTTGCTGGACGCGCCTGCGTAGCTCGTGGTCTGGTGGCAGGAAGTTGGGCCCGTTGAACACCGCGATGTTGCGCACCTCGAAAGCCAACTTCTCCTCGGCTGAGGCGTCTTTGGCCGGTGGGTCGAAGGCCAGCTTGATGACCCGCCAGGCCGGCGGCGCCGACAAAGGCTTGCCCGTGGTGGACATGATGACGCCCAGCGAGGCCACCCGGTCGGGTTCGGTGGCGGCCAGGATCTGCGCGATCATGCCGCCCAACGAGGCGCCCACGACGTGCGCCCGGCCGATACCCAGATGGTCGAGCAGCGCGACGACGTCCCGGGTCATGTCGATCAGGGTGTAGGGCACCGCACTCGGCCGGCCCACGAAATAGCGGCCGATGCGGCGGTAGAGCGAGCCGTCCGCACGCAGCCCGTGCATCTTGGCCGACAGGCCGGTGTCGCGGTGGTCGAACCGGATGACCCGGTGGCCGGCATCGACCAGCTGCGCGCAAAAGCCGTCGGGCCACATGGGCAGCTGTGCGCCCAGACCCATGATGAGCAGCACCGCCGGGTCCGCCGGGTCGCCGAGATCCTCGAAGTAGAGCTCGACAGCACCGTCGGGCGTCTCACGGCGCGCGACGCCGCTGGTGGTGCGCATGCCTTCTGTTCTACCAGGGCTGCCAGGGAGTGCACCAAGGTTGGGGTTCCCAGTTCTCCCGGCCGGCGATCAGTTCGTACATGGTCGCGCCGTCGATACTCTCCCGGACGATGTCGGCGTGCCCGGCATGCCGGGCCAGTTCGTTGATCACATGCAGGATCACCCAGCGCACCGACCATGACTGCACGTCCTGTGGAAACCACGGGGCTTCGGTCGGCACCGGCACCGGCGCGTCGAGGTCGGCGGTTTCTACTATCCGTAGTGACTCCGCGTTTTGCACTTCGAGTGCGCGCAGCAGTTCGTCGAGCGTCTCGTCGGGCCGCATCACATGCTCGTCTTCGATGGCTTTGCGGATCTCGTCGAAGGGCCTCGGGTCTTTGGGTGGTCTGCCCGGCGCGGCGGCTGCCCGCGCTGTCCAGCTGCGCTGCATGCCGGCGACGTGCTTGATCAGTCCGCCGATGGACAGCGCACTGACCGACGGTGTGGACCGCGCCTGTTCATCGGTGAGGCCATAGGACACCGCGAAGTAGGCGCTCTGGTGATAGGCGAGGTACTCGCGCAGGGCGCTGCGCTCGTCGGGCACTGGTGGGGCAAGGGCGGGCATGCTCAATCCTTTCGGTTGTTCGTCTGGTGGGCGTAAAGGTCTCGCAGACAAGAGATTTCGGCGCCGTGGTGGATCGCTTCCCGATTGATGTGCAATACCAGCTCGCTGAGCGCGTACTCGGCGTACGGACCTTCGGCCGGACCGCACGGGCGGTTCAGGTCCCCAGCGGACAGCGCCCGCACCCCGTCGATCCATGTTGCGTAGGTCTGATCGAGCTGTTGCAGCGCGGTGGCGGCGTCGGTGGCATAGGGCCAGCTCTGGTAGTCGGCGGGCGGCCCGCCGAAGTGGCTGTGGTTGCGCATCGCGAACACCCCGACGATGACGTGCGCCATGCGCCAGGCGACGGTGGTGAACGGCGCCGGGTCGGGCGGCGGGTACGCGAAGTCGATCGACCCATCCGGATGAATCGTCCAGCAGTTGGGCACCGGCTGCCACAGGTACTCGTCGTCGGTCAAGCCGTCCAGGCGCGGGCGCAGCTGTCCGCGCCAGTGAAATTCGAGCTGGTCGGTCAGTTGTGTGGTCAGGTCGGTCATGGCGTCCAGCCTTCCAGCAATAGCGGACAGTATTGGTCCTAAATCCGGGGGAGACTGGTGATATGTCGGCAGGGACATCCAAGACGGGCCGGGTGCTGCAGCTGCTGGGTTTGCTGCAGGCACGCCGAGTGTGGACGGGTGAAGAGTTGGCGGAGCGACTGTCGGTGACTACCCGCAGTGTGCGCCGCGACATCGAGCGATTGCGTGAGCTGGGTTACCCGGTCGGTGCCAGCAAGGGACAGGGCGGTGGATACCGACTCGGCGCCGGTGCCGCGTTGCCGCCGCTGCTGCTCGACCCCGACGAGGCGGTTGCCATGGCGGTCTGCCTGCGACTCGCCGCCGGCGGCAGTGTGGCCGGGGTGGGGGACTCGGCGTTGCGCGCCCTGAGCAAGCTGGATCAGGTGATGCCGGCGCGGCTGCGTGCGCAGGTGGCCGCCGTGCACGACGCCACGGTGACCCTGACGCCCGAGACATCCGAGGCGGTGGAACCCGACACCTTGATGACCTTGGCGCGGGCTTGTCGCGACCATGAGCATGTGACGGCCGAGTACACCGACCGCGCCGGCCACCCGAGCTTGCGCCGACTGGAGCCCTACCAGTTGGTGACCACCGGCCGGCGCTGGTATCTGCTGGCGCACGACCGCGACCGCGAAGACTGGCGCAGCCTGCGGCTGGACCGCATGGGTGCCGTGCTCGCGGCGGGCAGCACCTTCGTCCCTCGGCCCGCCCCAGACGCGCGCGAGTACGTGCAGCACTCGATCAGCGCGGCGCCCTACCGGTACGTGGCCCGAGTGCGTTATCGGCTACCCGCGTCCGACGTCGCGCGCCACTTCTCACCGCAATCGATGCGTGTCGAACCGGACGGAGCGGATGCCTGCGTGGTGACCGCCGGCGGTGACCAGCCGGAGGCGATGGTGTTGCATTTCGCGATGGTGGACGCAGATTTCGAGGTGCTGGAACCACCGGAGTTGCAGGCCGCGGCACGCGCGGTCGCCAAACGTCTTCACCATGCCGGCGGGTCGCCGTAAGGTGCGGTCATGCAGGTGGTTTCGGCGGAATCGACCGAACTATTCGTAGGACCGCCGAAAGCGCCCGTGCAGTTGGCCCGCGTCACCGTCGCGCATTGCACCGACCCGACGCCGCTGCGCATCTCCGGTGATGGCTTGCGCGGCGAGGTGGTCGTCGAACCCGGAGCCCAGGTCGTCGAGCTTCCGGTGACGGTGGACAAGCCGATCGTCGGCCAGCGACGCTCGGCCCACATCGGCGCCGCCGGGGCGAGCCTGGCCTTCGACTTCGAGGTCGCGGAGCCCGGCTGGACGATGTTCATGGTCAGCCACTTCCACTACGACCCGGTCTGGTGGAACACCCAGGGCGCCTACACCAGCGAATGGCGCGAAGATCCGCCGGGGCGATGCCGTCAGACCAACAGCTTCGAGCTGGTACACGCGCATCTGGAGATGGCCCGCCGCGAACCCGAATACAAGTTCGTGCTGGCCGAAGTCGACTATCTCAAGCCGTATTGGGACACCCGACCCGAGGACCGCGCCGATCTGCGCCGGTTTCTCGCGCAAGGGCGGGTCGAGGTGATGGGTGGCACCTACAACGAGCCCAACACCAACCTGACCAGCCCGGAAACGACGATCCGAAACTTCGTGCACGGCATGGCTTTTCAGCGCGACGTGCTGGGTGCCGATCCGGCCACCGCGTGGCAGCTCGACGTGTTCGGTCATGACCCGCAGTTCCCCGGCATGGCCGCCGACGCCGGGCTGACGTCGAGTTCGTGGGCGCGTGGACCGCACCACCAGTGGGGGCCGGCACAAGGCGGCTCCCAGGGTGGCTCCCGGGGTGGCGGAGTGGAGCGCATGCAGTTCTCCAGCGAGTTCGAGTGGATCTCGCCGTCCGGGCGAGGTCTGCTCACGCACTACATGCCTGCGCATTATTCGGCCGGCTGGTGGATGGACTCCGCGCCCACGCTGGCCGAGGCGCAGGACGCCACCTACGCACTGTTCGACCAGCTGAAGACGGTTGCGCTGACCCGCAACGTGCTGTTTCCGGTCGGTACCGACTACACCCCGCCGAACAAGTGGGTCACCGAGATTCACCGAGACTGGGCCGATCGCTACACCTGGCCGCGGTTCGTGTGCGGACTGCCGCGGGAGTTCTTCGCGGCGGTGCGGGCCGAACTGACCGAGCGGGGGGAGGTGGCGTCGCCGCAGACCCGCGACATGAACCCGATCTATACCGGCAAGGACGTGTCGTACATCGACACCAAGCAGGCCAACCGGGCCGCCGAGAACGCTGTCCTGGACGCCGAGCGGTTCGCCGTTTTCGCCGGGGTGTTGACCGGCGCCGAGTACCCGCAGGCGGCGTTCGCCAAGGCGTGGGTGCAGCTGGCCTACGGCGCCCACCACGACGCCATTACCGGTTCGGAATCCGACCAGGTCTACCTCGATCTGCTGACCGGCTGGCGCGACGCATGGGAGCTGGGGTGTGCGGCCCGCGACAACTCGCTGCAGTTGCTGTCGGATGCGGTGGCCGGTGCGGGCGATTCGGTGGTGGTCTGGAACCCCGTGACGCAGCGACGCAGCGACATTGTCACCGCGCGACTGGACCCTCCGCTGGGCGCAGGCGTTCGGGTGCTGGATTCGGACGGCACCGAGGTGTCCGCGCACGTCGAACACGACGGAAGTTCGGTGACCTGGCTGGCGCAGGACGTGCCGTCGCTGGGCTGGCGCGCCTATCGGCTGGTCCCCGCCGCAGAGCTGGCTGGATGGAAACCGGCGCCCGGTACCGAAATCGCCAACGAGCACTACCGGCTGACTGTCGACCCGAAACGCGGCGGAGCGGTGGCCTCGCTGATGCACCTTTCCGGCGACGGAGGCCGGCAGGTCATCGCCGGCGGCCGGTTGGGCAACGAGTTGGCCGTCTACGAGGAATATCCATCGCACCCGACCCAGGGCGAGGGCCCATGGCACCTGCTGCCCAAGGGGCCCGTGGTCTGTTCATCGGAATCGCCCGCGACAACGCAGGCCTATCACGGCCCGCTCGGTCAGCGGCTGGTCGTTCGGGGCGCCATCGGCACCGTGGCGCGCTACACCCAGACCCTGACGCTGTGGCGCGGAGTGGCCCGGGTGGACTGCCGCACCACGATTGACGACTTCACCGGTGCGGACCGGTTGTTGCGGCTGCGCTGGCCATGTCCGGTGCCGGGCGCCATGCCGGTCAGTGAGGTCGGGGATGCCGTCGTCGGGCGCGGTTTCGCGTTGCTGCATGACGGGGATCATTCGGTGGACACCGCGGAACACCTGTGGACGCTGGACAACCCGGCCTATGGCTGGTTCGGATTGTCCTCGGCGGCGCGGATCCGCATCGGGGACAGCGCCGCTGGCGCGGTGCGCGCAATATCGGTGGCCGAGGTGGTGGTGCCTTCGCAGACAACGAGGTCCGGTCCCTGGAAGAAAGTGTCGCGCGACCTGATGGTGGCGCTGGTCCGCGCCGGCGTGACAGCTACCTGCAGTGGCGCCGACCATCCGCGCTACGGCCATCTCGACGTCGACTCCAACCTGCCCGACGCGCGCATCGCGCTGGGCGGCCCCGCCCGCAACGCGTTCAGCAAGGCGGTGCTGGCCCGCGCCGACCCGGTTTACACCGCCGAACTGCATCGCCAGCTGGCCGCGACCGGCACGGCGCGGGTGTGGGTGCCGGCGGAGACGCCGTTGTCGGCGGTCTGGGTGCCCGACGCCGATCTGCGGGCCCCACGGGCGCTGCCGGTGTTGATCATCGACGGCAGGGGCGCCCGAAAACTGACCGCGGCGATCAAGGCGGTGGTCGACGACCTGGGTGACGCCGAGATCCTCGTCGCCCAGCAAGCGCCGTCGGGATCGGAACCGTTCGCCGACCACACGGTCGCGCTGCTCAACCGTGGCGTGCCGAGCTTCGCCGTCGATACCGAAGGCACGCTGCATACGGCGCTGATGCGGTCGTGCACGGGCTGGCCGTCGGGGACCTGGATCGACGAGCCGCGCCGCACTGCGCCCGACGGCTCGAACTTCCAATTGCAGCACTGGACACACGATTTCGACTACGCGCTGGTCTGCGGCAACGGCGATTGGCGGCAGGCCGGGCTGCCGGCGCGCAGCGCGCAGTTCGCCAATCCGCTGCTGGCGATCACCCCGCGCCAGCGGCACGACGCGTTGTCGCCGGCAGGTTCGCTGCTGCATGTCGAGCCGGCGGACTCGGTGCAGCTGGGTGCGTTGAAGGCAGCCGGAAACCCGCTCGCCGCAGGCAGCACCAAGCCGGTCGCCCCCGGTGAAATAGCGCTGCGACTGGTCGAATCGACCGGCGTCGCCGCCGCGGTCGTCGTCGGCTCGGACCTCGGCAAGCTACGGCCGATTGCGCAGGCCGACCTGCTGGAAAAGCCCGGACGTCGCACCCGGACGATCAAACTGCACGGCTATCAGGTGGCTACCGTGCTGGCGCGCCTCGATGTGGCCGACGTTTCCGTCGATCCCACGGAGTTGGCCCCACAGACCGAACCGGTCCAGCCGCTCTACGCGCGGTATTGGCTGCACAATCGCGGCCCCGCGCCACTCGGCGGGCTGCCGGCCGTCGCGCACCTGCATCCGCAACGGGTGAGCGCCGATACGAGCGGCGA
>JAVROG010000390.1:0-3575 GCA_032162865.1 Mycobacterium sp.
CCCACCCAGACCGTCTTGGCGTTACAGAACTCGCGGATCCCCAGGCCCGCCAGCTCGCGACCGTAGCCTGACCGCTTGATGCCCCCGAAGCCGAGTTCGGGGTAGGACACCGTCATTCCGTTGATGAAGACCTGGCCGGCCTCGATGTCGTCGATGAACCGCTGCTGCTCGGCCTCGTCGTTGGTCCATGCGTTGGAGCCGAGTCCGAAGGTGGTGGCGTTGGCGATCTCGATGGCTTCGTCGATGTCCTTGGCGCGGTACATCGAGGCGACGGGACCGAACACCTCTTCGGTGTACAGCGCCATGTCCTTGGTGATGTCGGTGATCACCGTCGGCGGATAGAACCAGCCCGGCCGGTCGGGAGTCTCTCCGCCGCAACGGACCTTCGCGCCGGCCGCGACGGCGTCCTCGACCTGCTTGGCGATTTCGTCGCGGCCCGACTCGGTGGCCAGCGGCCCCACGTCGGTGTCCGGGTCGGTCGGATCCCCGACCTTCAGCGCCTGCATCTGCTCCACGTATTTGTCGACGAATGCGTCGTAGATGTCGCCGTGGACGATGAACCTCTTTGCGGCGATGCAGGACTGCCCGTTGTTCTGGACGCGGGCCTTGACGGCGGTCTTGACGGCCTCTTCCAGATCCGCGGACGGCATAACGATGAACGGGTCGCTGCCACCGAGCTCCATCACGGTGGGCTTGATCTCGTCACCGCAGATGGCGGCGACGGATTGACCGGCCGGTTCGCTGCCGGTGAGGGTGGCCGCCGCGACCCGCGGATCCCGCAGTATGCGCTCGACGGCGCTGGACGCCACCAACAGCGTCTGGAAACAGCCCTCGGGGAACCCGCCACGGGTAATGACGTCGGAAAGATACAACGCGGACTGCGGCACGTTTGACGCGTGCTTGAGGATCCCGACGTTGCCGGCCATCAGCGCCGGGGCGGCGAACCGGACGGCCTGCCAGAGCGGAAAGTTCCACGGCATGATGGCAAGCACCACCCCGAGCGGCTGGTACCGAAGGTAAGCCCTTTTCGCCCCGACTTTCGAGGCCTCCGCCGGCTCGTCGGCGAGCAACTTCTCAGCGTTCTCGGCGTAGTAACGAAAGCCCTTCGCGCATTTGATCGTTTCCGCCTTGGCCGAGGCCAGCGTCTTGCCCATCTCCAGCGTCATCATCGCGGCTACTTCGTCGGCCTCCTTCTCCAGGAGGTCGGCGGTGGCGTTTGCCCACTCGGCGCGCTGGGCGAAGGTGGTCGAGTGTCGGTAGTCGCGGAATCGCTCGTGTGCGCGGGCGATCGCTGCGTCGACGTCGTCGTCGGTAGCCGGGTCGAAGGTTTTGACTGTCTCCCCGGTAGCCGGGTTGATAGTGGCGATGGGCACGCTGACCATCCTTGAGGTTTGGTGGTTAGTAAAACGTCGTATACCCAGCCTGCCACTATCGTGACCAAAGGGAGGTGCCGGATGACCAAAGCGGCCGAGCTGATAGTCAAGTGCCTGGAAAACGAGGGCGTGTCCGTCGTATTCGGGATACCTGGTGAAGAGAACATCCGCCTGATCCAGGCGTTGGCGGCTTCGGACATTCGCTATGTGCTCACCCGCCACGAGCAGGGCGCGGCGTTCATGGCCGAGATGTACGGCCGGGTCACCGGGCGCGCGGGGGTGGTGTCAGCCACGTTGGGGCCGGGCGCGATCAACATGCAACTCGGCGTCGCCGATGCCAGCACCAACAGCACCCCACTGGTGGCCATCTCGGCGCAGGTCGGCCAGGACCGCGAGTACAAGGAGTCCCACCAGTACGTCGACCTGGTGTCGATGTACGCCCCGATCACTCGGTGGGCCGCCGGCATTCCCACCCCGAAAGCCATCCCGGAGATGGTGCGAAAGGCCTTCAAGCTCGCCGAGACCGAACGGCCCGCAGCGGTGTACCTCGCGGTGCCCGAACACATCGACGAGGACGAAGCAGACTACGACCTGAAGCCGTTGCCGCGCAACGTTGTTCGGGCCGACGCGCCAGCCGCACGACAGGTTGCCCGCGCCGTCGACATCCTGCGCAAAGCGCAGCGACCGGTGGTGCTGGCCGGGCATGGCGCGGCCCGCAGCGAGGCGTCGAATTCGCTGATCCGCTTCTCCGAGGAACTCGGCGTACCCGTAGCCAACTCCTTCCACGGCAAGGGCGTGATGCCCGACGACCACCCCAACAGCATCGGCACGCTGGGGTTCATGACGCACGACTACGTCAACTTCGGATTCGACAACGCCGATGTCGTGATCGCGGTCGGCTACGAGCTGCAGGAGTTCGACCCGGTGCGGATCAACCCGCAAGCGGACAAGAAGATCATCCACATCCACCGGTTCCCGGCCGAGGTCGACGTGCATTATTCGGTCGACGTCGGCATCATCGGCGATATCAACGAGTCCTTGGATGCGCTCACCGACGCGTTGGACGGTCACCGTTTCGGCGAGGGCGCCGAGATACCTGGGTCGGGTCTGCTCAGCGAGGAATTTACTCGCGGACAACAGGATTCGCGTTACCCGTTGGCGCCGCAGCGCATAGTTGCCGATACCCGAGAGGCGCTGGGCCGCGACGATGTGGTGCTGGTGGACACGGGGGCGACGAAGATGTGGATGGCCCGGCTGTATCCGACTTTCGAACGCAACACCTGCCTGATCTCAAATGGACTGTCTACCATGGGCTTTGCCCTGCCGGGTGCGCTGGGGGTGAAGCTGGCCCGGCCGGAGGCGAAGGTGCTGGCCGTGGTGGGCGACGGCGCGTTCCTGATGAACTCCCAGGAGATCGAAACCGCCGTGCGGGAAAAGATTCCGCTGGTGGTGCTGATCTGGGACGACGGCGGGTACGGTCTGATCGAGTGGAAGATGGACCTCGAGCTCGGTGAGCACCACTATGTTTCGTTCACCAACCCGGATATGGTGAAATACGCAGAAAGCTTCGGCGCCAAGGGATATCGGATCGAGAAGGCAGAGGAATTGCTGCCGACGCTCAAAAAAGCCCTGGACGGCGACGGCGTGACACTGATCTCCTGTCCGGTCGATTACTCCGAGAACCTGCGGCTCACCGACCGACTGGGTGAGCTGGACGAGACGCTGTAACCGATAAGCCTTGGCCCTGACGCGTCAATGATCGGGCGAGGTGACTTTTCCCAACGACATCGGCGGGACATATCGCCCGATCAGCGTGCGATGCCACCACGCGTGGTCGCGCCGCAGTTCGGCCATGGTGGTGAAGCGGTACTCGTACAATTCCGCGCGCACGTATTGTGGCGGCGCGTCCGGAAAGGGGTTGTGCTGCAACAGCCGTAGCGTCGGCGCATCATTGCGCAGCAGTCGCTGCAGGAACGGCCGCATCCAGGCCAGCGCGTAGCCCGGCGAGATGGCGGCGAACCACATCAGCCAATCCAGCCGCAGGTGGTACGGCGCGAATTGCCTTGGCAACCGCCGCAACCCCGTCGGTTTACCCTTGAATTCGTACTCCTGCCACACCGTTCGTTCGGAGAGCTGCGCGTCTACGGTGCCTTCAATCACTACCTCACGACGGGTGCGGCAGATACTGCCGAAGGCGCCGTA